>CAZTST010000120.1:0-11431 GCA_964616585.1 uncultured Draconibacterium sp. | reverse complement strand
AATTGCATCATAGCCCATTCGATTAATTTCATCGTATTTGATTGTTAAATACCATAAGCTATGTTTATATAATTCCGATTTTTCAGGTATGCGAGCCAAAAAATCATCAATATCTTTCATCAGACTGTCAGGAATAGGATTAACAATGGAACTAAAATAAGTTTCGAGTTTGTCGTGAAAAACAGGCGTTCGGATGAGTCTGTCATCATCGAAATTCATAAAATCCCAATAATGCTTTTTATAATTTCTGAATGCTTTTATTGAGTCGTTTTTATTGATAATCAGAATATTATCATTTTCAGGACTTTTCATCGATAAGAAAAAATGAGAAATAAAAGCTTCGGGATAAGCTTCAATTATTGATTCTTTATAATCGATAATATCTTGATTTAAATTTTCAATTTCGTTTTTGATAATAGGAATTGAATCATGATTTTGAGGGAGACTATGGAGTTGCTGTTGGTAGCTTTGAAGTTGTTTGAATTGAATATTAGAGTAGGCGAGATAATCAAAAAACAAAGAGTTTTCGTTAGAGCCTTTTACTTTCATTTTCTCAATTAAATTATCCATTTCAGAATCGAATTTTAGCTCCTGACTATCAGCGATTAAAAATTCAAAAATAGAATTTTTCTCTTGCCCTACAATTATATATATTCCACCATCGAGCCATTTTTTACCTTCAAATAAATAATTATTTTTTCCTTTTTTTTGTGCAGTATCAACTAGGAAAGTTCTATCAGCATAATAATTAGCCAGATACAATACGCTATCTTCCAATCCTTTAATTTTTAAATCAATCTTATAGCTTTTCTTTTCCTGAGCCGTTGCGAGGAAAAAACTAAAAATAAATAGAATTGTATATAGATGCCTAATCATAGAAATAATCTGAATTTTTAATGGTCAGATAAATGAAATTTTTTTTCGCCTGCAAGTATTTTTGTTTCCAAAAAGTTTTCAGGCGGAGGAATTACACAGGACCAGCGATCGTCGTAAGCACAATATGGATTATAGGCAAGATTAAAATCAACCACAACATTCTCTGTTTCAGGTATCAAAATATCGATATAACGTCCACCTCCGTATGCTTCTTTTGAACTGCATAAATCCTGAAAAGGAATAAACAAATGATTTCTATAAGCAGAATCGTTTATAAAATCCATATTCTGAAAGACTCCTAAAACAAACTTTTTACCTTTAATTTTGAAATGAAAATTACCATATTTTCGATACACCGGCAAACGCTTTGTAGATGTAGTCATCTCAAAAGGTTTTTCCTCAGGAGTAAGTTCTAAAGTGCCTTCAATTCTGAATTTTGGATCTACTGCAAAATAATCCAAACCTGTAAATTCTTTAAAGTGAATAGGATTTAATGGACTTTGTAATGAATCGTTATAAGCTGCATTTTTTTCAGCTCTTATTTTTTCAATTTCTGCAACATAAGTCTTAGTTTCTTCATTTTGGCATGCAAAAGTTAATAATCCTAAGAGTAAGAGTAGTTGATGTAATTTAAAATACTTCATTATAATTTTGATTTAAGAGACTGGAAGTGTAAAAGTAAATAAACTACCTTTTCCGGGTTTGCTTTCAACCCAAATAAGGCCTTTATTGCGCTGAATAAAATCTTTTGCCAATAAAAGTCCAAGTCCTGAACCTGTTTCGTTGGATGTTCCTTTTGTAGTATGGTGGCCTTTATCTTCAAATATTCGTTTTAAATCATCCGGAAGTATGCCTTTCCCGTTGTCGGAAATGGAAAATTCAACCATATCTCCTTTGTTTTGAGTACGTATCACAATTTGCCCACCTTCTTGAGTGAATTTGAGTGAATTTGAGAATAAATTTCGGATAACAGTTCCAATCATATTTGGATCGGCAAAAACTCTTTTTGCACCCGTTATTTCCAAGCGAACGTTTATATTTTTAAAGGTTGCCTGATTTCTGAAAAGTTCATATATCTGCTGGATAATTTCATTAAGATCGAAATATTCAGGAATACGTTTTGTATTACTGGTTTGGGTTCTGGACCAAATTAGAAGATTATCCAGAAGTTCGTAGATGCTTTGACTAGAACTGTTTATCTCGTTAGTAATTTGAAAACGCTCTTCATTATCCAATGAATCCCATTGGTCGATTATAAGATTCGAAAGTCCTAATACAGAGTTAAAAGGATTTTTTAAATCATGTCCAATTATAGAAAGAAATTTTTCCTTAGTTGTATTCGCATCTTTTAATTTAGCATTTTGATCGCTAAGCAATTTATTTGCAGCTTCATCTTCTTTTACCTTCTTAAAATACAAAAACAAAAAGAGTGAAATGATTAAAATAAATAAAAACAAAATTATTCCTTCTATTTCCAAAAACGAAAAAGTAGTATTGTTATAAGAAAATGTTTGTTCTGACAAAGTATCTTCATTTTGATTATCAATGCTTTGTGTAGTTTCTGTTTCGAGGCTGTCACTATATCGAATACTATCTTGTCCTTGAATTGTTAAAGTAAACAAGGAAAATGTTAGGAGCAATAAAAACAGATATTTAAATTTATTTTTCACTGTTTGAATATTGTTAAAATTTATTTTAAATCATTAATTTAAAAATTGGTCTAAAATAGCCATTTTTAAACAAATCACATAGAAAAATACACATAAAAATAGCCGATAGTTTCTGTAATAACAGTTCGGGCGCCTTTACCACTTTTCCACCATTTTTCAGGATCGAATCTCTGGTCTCGAAGAGCAATTATTCCTATTTCTTTATCAGGCAAGGCTTTTTCAAATAATAGTTTACTTCTTTTGCTATGAGCGCCAAGCGATACAAGATTAAAACTTTCTATTTTCGAGTTATTATTTTCAATCCAATCTTTTAATGCAAGCGCAGAATGAAAAGTACGATTTTCAAGAACATGCGTGCGTGGAACACAAATAATTTTGGTACTGTCCATTCCCAACTCAATTAATGTTGCTTTTGCCAGTTCGGCAGAAGTGATAAAATGCGTTGCTAAATATCCAATTTCCAATGGTCCGCCGGTTGTGATAAGATAGTCGTAATCGTTTTTTAAAAAGAGAATGTATGCTTCTTCTATAGCAAAATCATCAAGCCATCCCTCTATTACAAGTGTTTTTGTAGCAATTGGTTGAATAGGAGAAAGGAAATCATACAAACTATTTCTAGTTATCCAGAAAAGAAGAAAAAAAGCTAAAAACAAAAGAAGAAGGCTAAACCAACTTAATTTATAACATTCCTTTTTATAAATGAGTTTGGGTGTTTTCATTGAAAGTTGTATTTTGCAAAAAATTATTTATAAATGTAATACTTTTTATGTCAATTTAGCATAATGATTTATGAAGAACAATTTGGAATTTGAAAATCTTAAACCCAATCCGATAGATCAATTCTCTATTTGGCTCGATGAATATATACAAACGATTGTATTAGAAGGTATTGCCATGACTTTTTCAACTATAAACAAAGATGGATTTCCTTCGAGTAGGATAGTGTATCTGCGTAATTTTGATGAGGACGGATTTACGTTTTTTACAAATTATAATAGCAATAAAGGAGAAGAAATAAAGAACAACAATAAAGCGTCTATGCTTTTTTATTGGCCTGAATTTGAACGCCAAGTGCGCATTTGGGGTTTAATAGAAAAGCTTGAAAATGAATTATCTGATACTTATTTTAAGAATAGGCCAAGAGGAAGCCAGGCCGGAGCATGGGTTTCCAAACAGAGCAAAGAAATTAAGGATAGAATAAGTCTGGAAAAATCGCATCAGGATTTCTTAAATGAATTTGACAACAAAATAATCCCTCGTCCTGAATTTTGGGGCGGATATAGATTAAAACCTGAAGCATTTGAGTTTTGGCAAGGACGTGCAAATCGTTTGCACAACAGATTTCTTTACAAACAATATTTGAATGGTTGGGAAATAAAACGTTTGGCACCTTAAAATTTAGACAGTTTATTATGTTAATAGATGCGGTGCAATCTGTCGGAAGGTTTGTAAAAGTAACAGAAATTACAGAAAGGGTGGCAAAAGTGCTGAGTGATGAAACCATTGAACTAGAATATTCTCCTGAAGATGAATATGGAAAGAAACAAACAGGAATTAAGGAGAAGCTAAGATTAAGGAAAGTATGCTATCAGGGCGAGAAAAACCGATACTACGAATTTCTGACAAATAACTTTGAAATCCCTGCCGAAGAAGTTGCTTACCCACTTACCTTATTCATCCTCACCCCATCAAAACCTGACGAAAATCAGTTTTCTACATAATGAAGGTCATATTGATACTCATGTAAAAGAGTTATTTTACAGCCATTAATTAGAATTGTTATTAGAGCTGCCCGTCTGCATAAAGAAAGCCTATAATAATCCACAAAGCGAATTGATCTTATGAAAGAAAATTAATAATATTTTTAAATCAACTATTATGAAAAATCGTATATTAATAGTTTTGTTGTTATTATTTTATATGACAAACTGCAAAGAAAAATATCAAAAAGAGGAAAAATCGTTGCCTTCAAGTTCAAGAGAAATAAGAATAGCAGGAGCTTTTGCACTTTCACCCCTGATGCAAAAGTGGATAAAAGAGTATCAAAAATCACATCCGGCAGTAAAATTCAACTTGGTTACACAAGGATCAGGACAGGGACTTGAAGCCCTGATGCATGACAAAATTGACCTTGCAATGGTATCAGGAGAAATTTCTGAAAATATCGATTCTGTTCTTTGGGTAATACCAGTTGTCCGTCTTGCAGTTGTACCTGTTATCAATCAAAAAAATCCATATCTTTCAAAAATACTTAAAACTGGTATTAAAAAAGATGAACTTTCAAATCTTTTTAGTGCAAATAATCCTGAAAGCTGGGGTGAATTATTTGGTGATGGAATTGCTGATCCGGTTAATGTCTATTATCGTTCAGATTCCTCTGGGGCAACAGATGTTTTAGCCCGTTTTCTTTGGCTTTCATCAAATGAATTCAAAGGTAAATGTGTGGATGGCGAAAAGAAAATGCTGGAAGCCATCAAAAATGATGTTAATGGGTTAGGCTATTGTAATTTTAGATATACTTTCAATTCAGAATCAAAACAGTTTTTGAATGAAATAAAAATTATTCCACTTGATCTCAACAATAATGGAAAAATTGACGGTAAAGAAGATTTTTACAATACTGTCACTTATCTCCAACGTGCAATGTGGACTGGCAGATATCCCTGTTCCCTGACACGAACTATTTCACTGGCATCAAAAGGTAAACCTGCTACAAAAGAATTGAATGATTTTCTGATCTGGATATTAACCGAAGGGCAACGTTCAGTCGCCCGGGAAGGCTATATTGAACTTCACTCTTTTCAAATTCCTCCATATCTATATTCGCTTAATAATTAAGTAAAAGTACAGCAATAGAATTGTGCTTTAATTTTTTATGAAATGGCACTTATTAATCCGAGCCGAATTAAATCAATTGATTAATTAATTTGGTTCAAGCTGCAAAATGATCACTTCTTACGTTAAAAGGCTTGCATATTGCCGCTCTTTGTATTATATTTACGGCACAGTTCTCCAATTCAAATTTAAATATAAATCAAATGGCTGAAAAAAATATTCTGATTATTGATGATGATATTGATCTTTTGAGATCACTTCAGATTATACTCGAAGACCGAGATTTTGTTGTACATACTGCAAGCAACAAAAAAGAGGGATTAGATATTCTTGCAAGCGTTAAACCGGATCTTTTAATTCAAGATCTGATGATGGACACTAATCTTGAAGGCTTTAGCATAATAAATGAATTGAAAAACAATATTGATTTTTCTAATCTGCCAATTATTATGCTTACAGGGATTGCCGAAAAAATGAGAGTAAATTTCAGATCGGCAGTAGAGGATTCCGAACAATATCCAAATGTAATTTTTTTGGAAAAACCGGTAGATACTGACGAATTAATTTCTGAAATTAATAGCTTATTATCTTAAAAGAGCAATTAGATATTCATAATTTGTTAGGATAAATTTCATTTTAAAACCTTCTATTTTGCTGAAAATGAGAAAAATAGATGAATAAGACAAGAGAAATAATATCAATTTATTGGTTGATAAAACTTCGATGGATTTCGACAGCTTTTGTAATTTTAGTTACCATTCTGGCTAAATATTTTCTTCTGATTTCAATTCAGGATAAACAAATTTATGCGCTGTCATTCATTTTACTTTTATTAAATCTTTTTTCTTATTTATATGTAAAGAGGATTTTGCTAAAAAAAATAGAGCGGAGTCTAAAATCAGACAAAGCAGTAATTAATTTTCAAATTTCAACCGACTTAATAATACTCACTTGCTTATTGCATTTTTCCGGCAGTATCGAAAATCCTTTTATTATTGTTTATATTTTTCATATGATACTGGCAAGTGTTATGCTATCTGTTACGGAAAGCATTATCCAAACATCTTTTGCTTTGTTACTTCTGGGGCTTTTAGTATTTCTCGAATTTTTCGAAATCATCCCTCATTATGGTTTAGAAGGATTTGTTTCTCACGACTTATATCTCAATGCTAAATACTTAGGATTAACCGGATTAGTATTTATTTTAGCTTCTTATACTGTATTATACATGACCAACTTCATTGTAGGTCAACTCAAGAAATTTGAACGGGTTAATAGAATTGCTAATCAGTCATTGCTTAAAAAGGATGAAATAAAAAATAAATTTGTATTGCGATTAACTCATGATTTGAAAAGTCATATTTATACAATCCAAAGTTTATTAAGTGTATTAAGAAGCAATATTTACGGCAAGCTTGAAGATACTCAAGAAGATCTTATGAACAGAGCCTATAACCGGACGGTATTGATATCAACCTTTATAAAAGACCTGCTTAATTTGACTGAAATGCAATTATCAGACAAGTTTGAAATGAAGGATTTCTCACTTTCAAAAAGTATTGGCGAATTAGAATATCGTTTGAGAAAGAACGCCAAAGCTAAATCAATAGAAGTAAATATAAGTTTCGATGATTCTGTTGATATTATTTGTGCTAATCAGTTTTCAATTGAACAGCTATTGGCTAATCTTGTGAATAATGCAATAAAATATACGCATGAAAAAGGACATATAGAGCTAAAAGTAAAAGACAATATTTTTAATGTCTTATTCGAAATTACTGATTCCGGAATTGGAATTCCAAAAGAATCAGCAGATTTAATTTTTGATGAATTTTATAGAGCTCAAAACGCCAAAGAATTAACACGAGATGGTGCAGGCATGGGATTGTCGATTGTTCAAGAAATTGTAAAAAAACATCAAGGCAAAATCTGGTTCGAAAGCGAAGAAAATATTGGAACAACATTTTATGTTGTGCTTCCTAAAGAGTGTCGAATTAAACCTGAAAGAAAAAAGCTGAATACGTTGTGAAGAAGCCTTTCTATTTAAAAACATGTAATTTGTCATTACATATAATTGTAAAAAAGTAAGCATCTATACGACTTTTTTGAGATAAAAGGATATTGAAATGGATGTAGCTATACCTTGTATGAGTTGTAAAGTTTTGAGACTTACTTATTTTTCAAGTATTTCACCTTGGGATTTGCTATACTTAAGCCAAAACAAAACATCTACTTTGTATAAGAAAGGGCAAACCATTTTTCATGAAGGTAATTTTCCGAATGGAATTTTTTGTGTACAAAGCGGTAAACTGAAAATTTTTAAGGACGGGCATAATGGTAAACAGCACATTGTCCGTTTAGCTGTTCCAGGTATGTTTATTGGAATTCGTTCTCTTTTGGGAAGGGCAAAATATGCGGCTTCTGCAATGGCTCTTGAAGATTCAGTAGTTTGTTTTTTGAATCGCTCAATTTTTTTTGAATTGCTGGCGAAATATCCCAAAATTTCCGAAAGTCTTATGGCGAGTTTGAGTCAACTATTATTAGAAGCCGAAGAAAAAATTTTATCAATGGCTCAAAATCCTGTTCGTCAGCGACTTGCTGAGACCTTATTCATTCTGAGTAATATTTATTGTGATAATTCAGAAACCAACTCTGAGCCCAGTATATGCATGTCGCGCGAAGATTTGGCAAATATCGTTGGTACAGCTACTGAATCAGTTATTAGGCTAATTTCTGAATTTAAAGATGATAAATTGATTACTACTCATGGACGAAAGATTATTATCAACAACCCGGAGGAGCTTAAACGGATTAGTTTAGGATAGGTTAAGTTTGGCAAATTAATCAACATTAACTATCAGAATATTATTCATTTAAACCGCACCTCTATTTAGGGTCTCACCTAATTCACTGCTCTTCATTTGCCAAAACCTGATCAAAATCAGTTTTACTATTGACAATCGTCATTTGCATTCCAAGATTGTGGTAATTACTTTATAAGCAATTATAAAGAATTATTCAACGGACTTGACATTAGCAAAAAGAGTCATAAATAATTATAAAGCGAAACAATCTTATGAAGGAAAACAATTTTACAGCGATTTATTTTTGTAGTCAGACTAATGGTCATTCAAAAGTATTAGACCTTGTCGATTTAAAGATATTTGCCAAAGAAAAGCTGGGAATTAAAATAATTTGGGAGGAAAATGATATCCCGCTTTTAGATCCTAAAGTAATGGCCGGTATTTTAAAAGAGAAAGGGATTGAAAGGATTATTTTAGCTGGAATTTCTCCGGGAATTGCCAAAACATTTTTTAGCAGGGCATTTAAGCTCGCCGGAAAAGATGTAAATAAAATTAATCTGGCCACTTTTTGGAAGTATGGACTAAATAATCTGGAGCTTACTTCGCGAGCTAAAGCAGTATTAGCATGTACGTATTTTTATGAAAACTTAGATCAATTAATTCAAGTTGAGCAAAAACCGCTAAACCCTGATACACTTGTTATTGGAGGTGGTATTGCGGGAATTCAAGCCTCACTCGAAATTGCCGACGGTAATCAAAAAGTGTTTCTTGTTGAGAAAACAGGAACCATTGGCGGTCACATGGCTATGTTCGACAAAACCTTTCCAACGCTCGATTGCGCTGCTTGTATTCTCACTCCAAAAATGGTTGATGTTGGGCAACATCCAAATATCGATTTAATGACTTATTGCGAAGTAATTGATGTAAAGGGAGAAGCAGGAGATTATACGGTTAGCGTACTACAAAAAGCAAGAAGAGTTGATTTGTCAACTTGCATAGGATGTGGAACTTGTTCGGAGAAATGTCCGGCAAAAACTCCTAGCGAATTTGATGCAAATACAAGCCTTCGAAAAGCTATCTATATTCCTTTTCCTCAAGCAGTACCAAACAAATATTTGATTGATGCCGAGCATTGTATTTATGTTCAGGATAACGGAAAATGCGGTGTTTGTGTTAAAGTTTGCCCTGTTACTGGTTGCATCGATTTAAATGCCAAAGATAAAGTTGTGGAAATTAAAGTTGGCCAAATTATTTTAGCTACCGGATTTCAGGTGTTTGATGCCAAACGTTTAGAACAGTATGCTTACGGAAAATTGCCAAATGTTGTGACTTCGCTTGAACTCGAACGTTTGGTAAATGCCTCAGGATCAACAGGCGGAAATATCACATACCGCACTCAAGACAAAAAAGGAAATTGGGTTTTCCTTTCTGATAATCAAGTTCCTGATCGTTTTGCTATTATTCATTGCGTAGGTAGCCGCGATGATAATTACAATAAATACTGCTCGAAAGTTTGTTGTATGTATTCTCTAAAACTGGCTCATTTGATAAAAGAAAAATTACCGAATGCATTGGTAGATGAATATTTTATTGATATGCGTGCTTTTGGAAAAGGTTATGATGAATTTTATGAGCGTATTAAAGGAGAGAATATCAATATGATACGTGGCCGTACAGCAAAAATTGAAGCATCCGGAACATCTTTGAAATTAAGAAGTGAAGATATTCTTAATGACCGTATTATAGAAAAAGAATACGATATGGCAGTGCTTTCGGTAGGCTTGGAAGCGGGTTCTGATAGTGAAGTATTAAGTAAGTTATTATCTATACCACGCGATGAAAACGGATGGTTTCAGGAACTTGATTCGCTTTCGGCAGTTGAAAGCACACAGCAGTCCGGAATTGCAATTGCCGGTTTGTGCCAAGCTCCAAAAGATATTCCCGATACAGTCGCACAAGCCTCCGCAGCAGCTTCTTCAATTTTGCAAAATATTCACAATAAAACTTTATACAAACAACCTGAAGCGGAAGCATACGAAAAAATTGTCAATAAAGTATTGAATCTAGCCGGGATTAAGGAGGAGCAAATATGAGAACACGAGTTGATGCAAATTTTAAAAATGAATTAAATAGATATGGTGCAGAAGATTGGAGTCTCTGTTTCCATTGTGGGAACTGCACTGCCGCTTGCCCTTTGTCTGAAAATGCATCTTTATTCCCACGCAATAGTTTGCGCTCTATTCAACTGGGCCTAAAAGATAAAATTATTTCAAATCCCGAGCCTTGGCTATGTTATTATTGTGGCGACTGCTCAGAAAAATGTCCGCAAGGTGCTAATCCTGCGGAACTTATGATGACTTTACGACGTTATCTCACTTCAGTTTATGATTGGACAGGACTCTCGCGATTATTTTATACTAAACATTGGTTTGAAATAGTAGCTTTAGTTGTAATGGGTTTAATTATCGGATTTGGTTTAAGTATTTTTAATCCAAACGAAATAGTTTATGCATTGAATGCTGATGGTGGAGTAAAAATAAATGAGATGTTTCCACTCCCGATGATTCATTTAGGCGATATGATAATGGCCGCCTTTGTAAGTTTTTTCCTGATTAGCAATATTCTATACATGTGGTATCTGGTTTTAATTAAACCAAAAATTCAGGTGCCTATCTATTTGTATTTTACTGAATTGATAACATTAGTTTATCAATTTATAAGCCAATCTAAATTCTCTAAGTGCGATACAAATGGTCGAAAATATTGGGTAAGCCATTGGCTGCTTATGTCTGGTTACACCATTATGTTTGTTTTGGTAGTAGTTTTTTTAAGCTTTTTCCAAACTGAAACCATTTATGAATGGTATGAACCGCAACGATTATTGGGATATTATGCCACATTCGGACTATTATTCGGTTTAACCTATGTTAGCATTGGTCGCATTAAGAAATCTACGGAGAAGGCAAAGTTCTCGCATTTAAGCGATTGGTTGTTTATTATCTTGCTGTTTTTGACTACAATAAGCGGTATTCTGGTTCACTTTTTTAGAATTTATGGCTTGGTAGAACTTACGTATTATTCGTATGTGATTCATCTGGCTATTTTAGTTCCAATGATTTGCATTGAAGTACCTTTTTCCAAATGGTCGCATTTGGCCTATCGGCCGATTGCTATATATCTGCTAAATCTTAAGAAAAAAGCAGAAAACCGAAGCTTTGAAACAAATCCTCAATTGGCTGTTAATTA
>CAZTST010000119.1:0-11632 GCA_964616585.1 uncultured Draconibacterium sp. | reverse complement strand
TTCTCTGTGTAATAGCTCAACAAAT
Source organism: uncultured Draconibacterium sp. (assembly GCA_964616585.1). Taxonomy (GTDB): domain Bacteria; phylum Bacteroidota; class Bacteroidia; order Bacteroidales; family UBA12170; genus UBA12170. The sequence goes on along the minus strand of CAZTST010000119.1, from coordinate 11,607 downwards.
TTATTCAATATTGATTGACATAAAAGGAGTAAAAAATGCTAACACAAAAAACAATACTTCTCATCGAAGACAATGCCAACGATGAATTATTAACCATCAGAGCATTCTGAAAAAATCATTTGTCGCATCAAATTAAAATTGCACGCGATGGTGAACAAGCAATAAATTTGCTTTTTGCTAATAAGTCTGATTTGGAAATAGATTAAATTACCTGATTTAATTTTGCTCGATATTAATCTCCCAAAAATGAATGGTTTAGAAGTATTAGAGCACATAAGAAATAATGAAAGCACAAAATATATTCCTGTTGTTATGCTAACTTCATCAATCGAAAAACGAGATATTCAGTCAAGTTACAAATTAAATGCAAACAGTTTTATTCAAAAACCAGTAGATTTTATTAAATTTGTTGAAGTTGTGAATCATATTGGTAAGTATTGGTTGGAATTAAATATTCCGCTAAATACTACTTATTAAAAGCTTAAAATCAATGAATAATCCAATTCATGTTTTAATTATAGAAGATTCAGAGAACGATAAGGATTTAATACTCCTCGAATTAAAACGAGGCGGATTCAATCCTAAGTATCTTTGTGTTCAAACAGCTGAGGAATTGAATAAAGCCCTGAAAAAACAAGAATGGGATATTATTTTAAGCGATTATTCCTTACCTGTTTTTGATGGAATCGAAGCTTTGCGAATTGTTAAAGATAGTGGTTTGGAAACACCTTTTATCCTTATTTCCGGAACTGTAGGCGAAGATGTGGCTGTATCGGCAATGCACTCTGGTGCTGAAGATTATATCATGAAAGGCAACCTTCGGCGATTAGTTCCAGCAATTATACGCGAACTTCGCGAGGCCGAAGTAAGACGAGAACGCAGAAATGCTAATGAAGCTCTCAAACAAAGCGAAATAAAGTTCAAAAAGCTTTTTAATGATGATTTAACAGGAAATTTTATCGTTTCAACTGATGGAACAATTCTATTAGCAAATCCTTCTCTGGCAAAAATTTTTGGCTTCAATTCTGTTGATGAATTAATGGAAGTAAATTTCAAAAATTTTTATAAAAATCAAGATGATAGAGACGCTTTCCTCGACCTTCTTAAAGAAAAAAAGCAAATATCTTTATATGAAGCTGAGCATATTAGGTCGGACGGAAAAACAATCTCAGTTATAAAAAATGTAACTGGCGAATTCGATCAAAAAGGAAATTTGATCGGTATGAGAGGTTATTTGATCGATAATACCGAGCAAAAAAAGCAGAAAGCGATTTGATTGAGAATGAATTAAAATATAGAACACTTGTTGAACAAAGTCCCGATGGAATTTTTATTTCTGATCTAAAAGGTAAATTTATTTCTGTTAATAAAGCAATTTGCGATATTCTAAAATATTCTGATGATGAATTGCTAAGCATGAATATTTGGGATATTATTCCCATTAAATATCTGGAACAGCACAAAGCTAGGCTTGTAAAAATTTTAAGTGGCGAAAAACATAACGACCCAGCTGAATATGAAGTAAAAGATAAAAGCGGAACAACTCATTATATCGAAGTTCTTTCTGCTCCCTATTTTAAAGATAAGAAACTAATTGGTTTTCAAGGAATTGCACGAGATATTACGGAACGTAAACAGAGCCAGCAAATTCTTCAAAGATTAAATCAGGCAATTTCAAATTCTCACGAAATTGTTTTTATGACTGATAAAGAAGGAATTATAACCTATATTAATCCTGAATTTACAAAAATGTATGGCTTTGAAGCTGATGAAGTTATCGGAAAAGTAACTCCAAGAATCTTAAAAAGCGGACAACAGACTGAAATTGAATATATTAATTTTTGGCAAAGATTATTAAAAAAACAAAGTGTTCTCGAAGAATATATCAATCAATGCAAAGATGGAAGTATAATTGAAGTTGAAGCATCAGCCGATCCAATATTGGATGAGCAAGGCGAAATTATTGGCTTTCTGGCTATCCAACGCGATATTAGCCAAAGAAAACAAGCTGAGAAAGATTTAATTGCAGCAAAAGTTAAAGCCGAAGAATCTGACCGACTTAAATCTGCTTTTCTGGCCAATATGAGTCACGAAATACGTACACCCATGAATGGTATAATGGGCTTTGCAGAACTTTTAAAAGAACCCGGATTATCAGGAGAGGATCAAAAACATTTTATAGGAATTATTGAAAAAAGTGGCCGACGAATGTTAAATATCATCAACGATATTGTTGATATTTCAAAAATTGAATCAGGTCAGATGGAAGTTAATATTTCTGAAACCAATGTAAATGAGCAAATTAAGTTTATTTATAATTTCTTTAATCCGGAAGCTAATCAAAAAGGATTAAATCTGATTTTTAAAACCGGACTTACTAACGATAACGCAATTATAAAAACTGATAGAGAAAAGCTATATGCAATTCTTACCAATTTAGTAAAAAATGCTTTAAAGTTTACTGAATTTGGATTTATAGAATTTGGCTACGAAGCAAAGAATAATTTCTTAGAATTTTATGTTAAAGATTCAGGAAAAGGAATAAGTTCAAATCAAGAACAAATAATTTTTGAGCGATTCAGGCAAGGCAGCGAATCCTTAACACGCAATTACGAAGGAGCAGGTCTTGGTTTAAGTATATCGAAAGCTTTTATTGAAATGCTTGGAGGTAAAATTTGGGTAAAAAGCAATGCCGAGAAAAAAGGAACGGAGTTTTATTTTACTCTGCCAATTGATAAATAGAAGCAGTTTCGGCTCACATTAATTTTTGTAGATAGAAACTATACTCTATTATCATTTCAGGTTTTCAACAATAAAAGCAAAAAAAACCATCTAAAAACTGTATCTTTGAAGAAAAAAAGAAAGATATGCAAGCACAACAAGAATTTGACATGAAAAAAATATTACCAATTGGAATAGGCGTATTCGCCTTAATCATTTTATTGGTATCATGGAGTAGTATGACAACCACAATTAGATCCGGGCAAGCAGGTGTTCTTTTCCGTTTATTAGGTGAAGGAGTTGATACAGAAAACACTTATGGCGAAGGATTTCATTTTATTTTGCCATGGAACAATATGTTTATTTACGAAGTTCGCCAGCAAGAAGTTGGTGAAAAGATGACAGTATTATCTTCAAATGGATTAGAAATTAGTGTTGACGTTTCTATATGGTATCAACCATCTTACAGCGAATTAGGTAAATTGCATCAGGAAAAAGGGCAAAACTATCTGACAACTATTGTCAAACCTGCTATTAGGTCTGCAACTCGTTCAGTGATTGGCCGTTACACGCCTGAACAAATTTATTCATCCAAACGTGATGCAATTCAATCTGAAATTTTTGAGGAAACCAGAGACCTTTTGATAAGTGAATATGTTCAGATAAATGAAGTATTGGTGCGTGATATCATTTTACCTCCAACTCTTAAAATGGCTATCGAAAACAAATTAAAGCAAGAGCAGGAAAGTTTAGAATATGAATTTAAGCTCGAAAAAGCAACTAAGGAAGCACAGCGTATTGAGATTGACGCAAAAGGAAAAGCAAGAGCAAATGAAATCTTAAGTGCCAGTTTAACTGCAATGATTTTACGTGAAAAAGGAATTGAAGCAACTCTTAAGTTAGCAGAATCGCCAAATACTAAAATTGTTGTAATAGGCGGCTCAGATGGAATGCCAATAATTTTGGGAGATATAAAATAATATTATTGCTTTTAAATTAATTTAAGAAAAGAATGCAACATGATAAATTCGTTATGCTTGCATTCTTTTTTTTGTATATTTGATTTCTGCTTAGACCAATACGCATATGCTTAAGATTATTGAAACCCCACGCGATGCCATGCAAGGCATAAAAGAATTTATTCCAACCGAAAAAAAAATTGCCTATATCAATGCACTTTTAGAAGTTGGATTCGATACGCTTGATTTTGGCAGTTTTGTAAGCCCAAGAGCAATTCCGCAATTGCGTGATACTGCGCAGGTTATTGAAGGTTTGGATTTAAGCAAATCAACCACAAAACTTCTTGCCATAATCCCCAACTTACGTGGAGCACAAATTGCTGAGCCTTTTAATCAGATATCTTATCTTGGATATCCATTTTCAATCTCGAATACATTTTTACAACTCAATATCAATTCAAATACAGGAACTGCTTTTGTTGAAACCGATAAAATTCTAAATCTCTGCCAGAAAACAGGAAAAGAGCTTGTTGTATATATTTCAATGGCTTTCGGGAATCCTTATGGCGATTTGTGGAGTCCTGAAATAGTTTATGAATGGACGCGACGCCTTTCTCAAATTGGTGTTAAAATTATTGCACTTTCTGATACAACAGGAGTTGGGAATCATGAAACAATAAGTAAATCGTTTCAAGCTGTTGTAAATGAATTCCCCGATATTGAATTTGGTGCACATCTTCACACACATCCTGAGAATTGTATAGAAAATATAAAAGCTGCTTTTGATAATGGTTGCCTTCGATTTGATACAGCTATAAATGGCTTGGGTGGTTGCCCAATGTCGAAAAAGAAAATGATAGGCAATTTAAAAACCCGCGATCTTCTTGAATTTATTAAAACACAAAACATCGAAACAAAGATTAACTTGGATGCTCTTAACAAAGCATTGACACTGGCAGCATTTACTTTTCCGAGTGGAATGAGTATTCCTAATAGTTAATGTTTTTCTTCACAGAAAGCCCTATTTTCTTATCTTTGCCCATTAATTTTTTAAAATAATGGGTCTTCCAACTGTTAATATAAAAAACAAACGTGCCAGCTTCGAATATTTTCTAGTCGAACGCTTTGTTGCCGGTATTCAATTGCAAGGAACCGAGATAAAATCTATCCGCTATGGAAAAGCCAATCTTTCGGATTCTTATTGTGTTTTTATAGATAACGAACTGTTTGTCCGTAATTTACATATATCTGAGTACGCACTTGGAACTCATTATAATCACGTGGTTAAGCGCGACAGAAAACTCTTGCTAAATAAAAAAGAGTTAAAAAAACTTCAAATTAAAATCAACGAAAAAGGATTTACTATTATCCCAACCAAATTGTTTGTTAACGAAAGAGGTTTAGCAAAATTGGAAATCGCACTTGCAAAAGGAAAGCATACTTATGATAAGCGCGAAACCATCAAACAAAAAGACGTTCAGCGAGATACAGATCGTGAGCACTCCTAATATATTCTATAATTATCAAAAAATATTTTCCCTATTAAAAAACGAATAGGATTCCAAATGGAAAAAATTTTTAAACCTAAACTTTTTAGCCTTCTAAAAGCCGGAATCACTAAAAAACAGATTAGTTCTGATATTTTAGCCGGCATTGTTGTTGGAATTGTTGCTTTACCGCTTGCTATAGCATTTGCAGTTGCTTCAGGTGTTTCACCGGAAAAAGGAATAATTACCGCTATTATTGCAGGATTTTTGATTTCATTTTTAGGTGGAAGCCGAGTACAGATAGGTGGACCTACCGGAGCCTATATTATAATTGTTTATGGAATTGTTGAAAAATATGGAATTGATGGCCTAATTATTTCAACGGTAATGGCCGGAGTTTTTCTCATAGCTTTTGGTTTATTGAAATTGGGCATTTTATTGAAATATTTTCCTCGTCCTTTAATAGTAGGATTTACAAGTGGCATAGCTTTGGTAATCTTTTCCACACAGATAAAAGATGCTTTAGGATTAGATATTGAAAAAGTGCCTTCTGCTTTTATCGAAAAATGGGAAATGTATTATGCATATATTCAAGGTTTTAACATGTTTGCTATTATCATCACAATTAGCACCATTTTAATAACCATATATTCGGCAAAACTTATTAAAAAAATTCCGGGTTCGTTTATTGCAATTCTTTTAATTACTTTTGTAGTACAAATAGCAGATATTCAGGTTACTACTATTGAATCATTCTTTGGCGAAATTCCAAATAAGTTTGAATTTATTATACCATCTTTTGATTTTAGCAATTTGTCAGTTTATCTGACACCTGCTATTACGATAGCTATATTAGGTGGAATTGAGTCACTTTTGTCGGCTGTTGTTGCTGATGGTATGATAAGTGGAAATCATCGTTCTAATACTGAGCTTATTGCTCAAGGAATTGCAAATATTGTTACTCCATTTTTTGGAGGAATACCTGCTACGGGAGCAATTGCCAGAACTGCAACTAATGTAAAAAATGGCGGACGAACACCAATTGCCGGCATAATTCATTCAATTACTTTATTGTTGATTATGCTATTTTTTGGAAAATGGGCAAAACTAATTCCTATGTCAGTCCTTGCAGGAGTATTAATTGTTATTGCGTATAATATGAGTGAATGGCGCTCATTTCGTTCAATATTAAGAGGTTCTATTTTTGACTCTATTGTTTTAATCTCAACATTTTTATTGACAGTTTTAGTAGATTTAACCATTGCCATCGAAGTTGGTGTCGTGCTATCAGCATTGTTATTTATGCGTCGAATGGCAAATATTGGTGATAATATTCCAACAGATATTGATAGCGATTTAGTTGATGATTATTCCCAAATCCCTAAGGGAATTTCTATTTATGAAATAAGCGGTCCATTCTTTTTTGCCTCTGCAAAACAATATACTGAAGTATTAAAAGAAATTGGTTTTAGAAGTAAAATATTGATAATCAGAATGCGCCATGTTCCTTTTATTGATTCAACAGGTATGCATAACTTTAAAGAAGCTATTAAAACATTAAAAGGTTCGGGAGTAAAAATTGTTTTATCAGGAGTAAATGTATCGGTATTAAATTGCCTGAAAAAGAGTTATATAGTAACATTAATTGAGGAATCTAATATTTTTGATACTTTTGAAGAAGCATTAAAACACTCGATAATTAAACTAAAATAATGAATCTTTCTTCTTCAACTGAAAAAAATTCCACCCTTTTCGTTGCTTCTGTGGCAAGTTTTATTACTCCATTTATGGGTTCGGCTATTAATATTGCCTTGCCAACTATTGGATCTGAATTTTCGGCAAATGCTATCACTTTAAGCTGGGTTGCCACTGCTTATTTATTAACCGTCGCCATATTTTTAATTCCATTTGGCAGAATAGCAGATATTTACGGAAGAAAAAAGATATTTTTATATGGAATAATCTTATTTACATTAGCCTCGCTACTAAGCGGTTTAGCATCGAGCATTGATATACTTATCTTTTTTAGAGTATTACAGGCAATAGGAAGCGGAATGATTTTTAGTACAAGTGTTGCTATTATCACTTCTGTTTTTCCTCCAAAAGAAAGAGGAAGAGCCATGGGAATTGCCGTAAGTGCAGTTTATCTTGGACTTTCACTTGGTCCTTTTGCCGGAGGCTTGTTAACTCAATATTTTGGCTGGCGCTCTATTTTCTTTTTCGTAGTGCCTCTAGGCTTAATCACTATTTATTTCGTTCTCACAAAACTAAAAAATGAGTGGGCCGAATCCAAAGGTGAATCTTTTGATTGGGCGGGTTCGATTTTATATGCTTTTGCCTTGTTTTTTATTATGATGGGGTTTCCAAAATTGCCCGGATTAGAAGGTATTACATATTTGGCCATCGGAACTTTTTTTCTATTTGGCTTTATTTGGTTGGAGTTACGTATAAAATTCCCTGTTTTAGATTTACAAATCTTTAAAAGCAATATCACATTTCGTTATTCTAATCTGGCAGCATTAATTCATTATAGTGCCACTTTTGCAGTCGCTTTTTTGTTAAGTTTTTATCTGCAATATTTTAAAGGCTTAGATCCTCAACATGCAGGTTTTATTTTGGTTGCCCAGCCCATTATTATGACTATTTTTTCTCCCTGGGCAGGTCGTCTTTCTGATCGTATCGATCCTCGTATTATTTCATCCATTGGCATGGCGGTTTCTTCTTCTGGATTGGGATTGCTTGCTTTTATAACTTCAGAAACATCTCTATTTCATCTGGTTTTGACCCTAATGCTGCTTGGTCTGGGCTTTGCTTTATTTTCATCACCTAACAGCAATTCAATTATGAGCTCTGTTGGACGAAAACATTTAGGTATCGCTTCGGCAAGTTTAGGAACAATGCGAATGATTGGACAAATGCTGAGCATGGGAATTGCCATGATGCTGTTCGCTCATTTTCTAGGACAGAACAAAATAGAAAATAGTAATTTACCGCAATTGCTGAATTCTTTACAAACAGCATTTATTATTTTTGCTTTTCTCTGCTTTTTAGGGGTTTTCGCTTCACTGGCTCGTGGTAAGAAGCTTAACAAAGAGGCTGCCTAAAAAGGTTTAAGCCAATTATTATTTGTAAATTTGAAGCATCTCCTTGAAATTACAAAGTATTGAAAAAGCATAAAGGATATGACAAAAGAAACCGCCATAAAGTTATTTGAAGAGAAAATAATCAGAAGCCATTGGGACAAAAAGGAACAACAATGGTATTTCTCTATTATTGATGTTGTAGGAGTTCTAACTAATAGTGTTAATCCAAGGGACTATTGGTTTAAAATGAAAATAAGAGTTAAAACTGAAGAAGGTCTTGAACTGTCGACAATTTGTCGACAGTTGAAATTGAAAGCCACCGATGGTAAAATGAGGGAAACTGATGTTGCTGATACCAAATCATTATTACGTATTATACAGTCGATTCCCAGTCCGAAGGCTGAACCTTTTAAACAATGGTTAGCAAAAGTTGGCTACGAGCGTATGCAGGAAATAGCTAATCCTGAGCAAGGAATAGAAAGGGCAAGGGAGAACTGGAAAAAGCTGGGACATAGCGAAAAGTGGATACAACAACGAATGACGGGTCAGGAAACCCACAATAAACTAACTGATTACTGGAATGAAAGTAGCGTTGAAAAAGCAAATGAATTTGCTTATTTAACCAATATTATTCATCAAGAATGGACAGGTATAACCGTAAAAAAGCATAAAGATTTAAAAGGATTAGAAACACAAAAGCTTAGAGATCATATGTCTGAAGCAGAATTAATTTTTACGGCATTGGCTGAACTTTCTACTCGGCAAATTGCTGAATCAGAAAAAGCGAAAGGCCTGACGGAGAACGCAAAAGCAGGTAAAAAAGGCGGCGCGGTTGCAAAAAATGCAAGGAAAGAGCTGGAATCAAAAACAAGTAAATCGGTGGTGACTGGCGAAAACTTTTTACCACCTGTAAAAGATAAAAAGAAATTGAAATAAAAAAAGCATCCGTCAACCGACAGATGCTTAAATTTTTGGGTGAAAGACGGGGCTCGAACCCGCGACCTCTGGAACCACAATCCAGCGCTCTAACCAACTGAGCTACAATCACCATGTTTAAGGCTATGCGCCTTTAGCGGATGCAAAGATACATTATTTTGTAATTTATCAATTTTAAAATCGACTTTTTTTCATCATAATTTTTTTGATTATTCCAGACTCAAGTATTCAATGTTTTGAATGCTTATGAAAATTGAAAAAATTATTTATTATTTCTAAAAAGAGCCAAAAAATCAGTCTTAAGGATTTTAATTTACAAATTAAATTGTTAAAAAATATTGAAAAACTCATATATTTTGGTCATAAAAAATATCGTAATGAGCTTATAATTAATATCTTGTAGAGTATAATGGGGTATTATTGGATAATTTTAAATTTAAAATAAAAAAACACAAATTATGGCGAATAATACTATCTTTGCACTTTATTAAATTATATAAAATATTAACAATGAGTAAAGGTACAGTAAAATTCTTCAATGAATCAAAAGGATTTGGTTTCATTAGCGAAGAAGGAACAAACAAAGAGCATTTCGTACACATTTCCGGATTAATTGATGAAATTCGTGAAGGCGATGAAGTAGAATTCGAACTAACAGAAGGTAAAAAAGGATTGAACGCAGTAAACGTTAAAGTAATTTAATATTTACTCTTAAACTTTTATACATTTATTGCCTGTTAATCATTTGATTAACAGGCTTTTTTATTACAAAAAAAATCTCGGTTCTCTAATGAATCCGAGATTTTTGCATTTTAAGCATATGAAATTGTTGCTATTGTAGGTTAAATTTAAATGGTAGGTTATAAGCTACGCGAACATTTTCGCCTCTTTGTTTACCTGCAATCCATTTTGGCATATTCTTAATAACACGAATGGATTCCTCATCACAACCTCCGCCTATACCACTTAATATTTCCACATTGCTTATTTGGCCATCTTTTTCAATTATAAAAGTTACTACAACACGTCCTTGTATCCCTTCTTTTTTTGCCTCAATGGGATAATTAATATTGCTTCCTATAAATTTATACATGGCTTCTTCACCGCCAACAAATTGGGGCATTTCTTCAACAACAGTAAAAACAGGATCCTCATTAAAAGTTGTAGCTGCTTTTTCTGGTTTTAAAGCTGTTATTACTAATTCTTTGTTTGTTTTTTCTTCGGGGCTTGAGCAAGCGAAAAAGATAAGTAATGCGGAAATGCTTAATAAGGCAAGTCTTAAACTAAAGTCTAAATGTGTTTTCGTTTTTTTCATGATATTTAATCTTCTTTTTAATAGTGAATAACTGAAATTATGTGTTAGTATATTTGTTTTAATATTACTCGAATGCTGTAAAAGCACTAATTGATAAGTTTGAAAGTCCTGATAATGTGATATAACTTCATGGTCTGTAATGTATTCGTGATTTTCTTTTATGCTTTTTCTGAACAGATATGAAAAAGGATTAAACCATTGAATTATGGTTAAAAGTTCCGCAAGAAATAAATCGTAGGTATGACCTTGCTGAGCATGTATTTTTTCGTGCGCTAAAATAGCTGCGAATTCGGCATTATTTTTTCTAAGATCAGAATCGATAAATATCCAATTTAAAAAGGAAAAGGTTGGTGTTCCTTTGGCAGTATAAACAAATTTTAATCCATCTATATTTAAAGTTTCAGATTTCATAATTATAGCCCAAAGCTGAAAAACACGAAGTGAAAACTGGAAAATCTTAAACAAAACGCCTAATAGATAAATAATGAATAGTATGGAGCCAAATGATATTCCATTTATAAAAATAAACCAAGGTGCTTTTGCTCTAATCACCACTTCTTCAAGTGTAAAAGTTGCAATATTAGAATAGATAATTACTTCATTAAATGTATTTGATACTACTGAGGCAATTTTAACTGCATTATATGGAAGCAAAGGTAATATGATGACAATAAATACAGTAGCTAAAAGTAAATAGCGACTAAACTTATAATATGCTTCTTTTCTGAAGAAAAATTCATAGCTCAAATATAGTAACATTAAGCTGAGTGATGATTTTATTAAAAATATAAATAAGAAATCCATGGCTAAAATTTATAAATTAATTTTCTTTTGTTCAATTTGCTCGTCAATTAGCTTTTTAATATCTTCTAATTCTTGCAAACTTAGATTTTGTTCATTTGTAAAAAATGAGGTCAATGCCATATAAGAGCTTCCAAAATAATTACTTAAGAAACCTTTAAAATAATTTTTACGATATTCTTTTTTAGAAATCAAAGGAAAATACTCATGAGCTTTTCCAATTGGAGTATAGCCAATAACTCCTTTTTTCTCCAAAATTCTAATTATTGTTGATATTGTATTGTATGCAGGTTTGGGTTCGGGTA
>CAZTST010000118.1:0-11751 GCA_964616585.1 uncultured Draconibacterium sp. | reverse complement strand
CTTTTATGGTTATTTTTACTTCTTAAAAGTGGTCAACGTATTTCAGGCATTGACATTTGCCCCATTTCATTAGCACGCCCATGTAGTGTTTTATCACCGGATGTTTTCATAATGGCTTGAGTTCCAAAATTGCAATAGGTTTGTATTACTTCCCCTTCTGAATTTAATTTCGGTTGATACTGTGAACTACTTGTAACCTGTATCCCAGCTTTCCTAAGTTCTTCTTGAGAGGGAAATATTCCCCGACCATCAGGATCGATAAAGAATATAGGATTATTTGCTACATAGTTGTATGGGCTTAATGAATAGTACTTCTCCGCCAGTGGGTCAACGCTATGCCAACGCCCTAACGTTGCGTCATAAAACCTAGCTCCGTAATTGTAACAGGAAAAATTCAGATTATCATGAAAATTAGCCAAAGGATAATCGTTGTTAACTCTGGTATTTTCTGTTAATGCAATGCTGCCTCTGTTGGTCTTTTTTCTTCACTTGTTATTTTCCTAGAATGTAGTAAAACAAGGTTCTATTATGTTATGCAAATGTTAGCTGAGCTGGTGTGTGTTAACCAGCCGAGCCGCCTATAGACGTATAGCTCAGCTAAGCGAAACTCGAGCAAGCGGGTAGTGTCAAATAAAAATCTATTCTTCTATTTTCCACGGAATAGAATTTTGGTTTTTTAAATACAATTCTGTTATTTTTTCCATATAACATAAAACTTCTTTTTTCGAGTACTGTTGATTCCTTTGAAAATAATCCAATATTGATAGTATAATATTCTCAAAAGGCTGTCTCATGTTAATTATTACATAATCACCATTGCTACTGAGTATTATGTGAAAATAAGAATGACTTGTTAAAGTTCCGAACTTAAATATACCATTGCTTTGTTTTTCAATTGGTATTAGCGTTACAATATCATTAATAATTAAGATAGTTTCCTTTGTTTGCATATCTTTATCAAATTCTCCTTGGGAAATTAAAAATTCAAACAAGGAATCCCTTAAATTATTTGCTTTAATGTTTTGAGAAAATAATTGCATATAATTAGTCATTAAAAATAATAGCAATAATAGCAGATGTCTTGTTTTCATAAATTAATCTCCCTCGTTCTACGAATAATCTCTAGCAATTCAGTTTTTTTAATGGGCTTTGACATATAATCATCACAACCTGCTTCGAGTGCCTTTTCTCTATCTCCTGAAATAGCATAGGCTGTTTGTGCAATGATAATGAGTTCTGGCCTTATTTTCTTTATTTCAATAGTAGCATCATATCCGTTCATTGCCGGCATATTAATATCCATAAACACTAAATTAATATCGTAGTTTTCGGTACAATATTTAATGGCTTCAAGACCATCTTTAGCCCATAAAATTGAATATCCCGATCTCTCAAGCACTATTTTTAAAAACTCAAAACTAGGCATATCATCTTCAACAACTAAAATAGTTTTATGTTCAGGATATATATCAGCTTCAGTTATTGTATCCCTAGTATTACTTTCTATTACATGGTTTTCTAATGGTATGGTGAAATAAAATACTGCTCCAGCCCCTTCATCAGATTCAACCCAAAGCTGTCCTCCTAAAAGCTCAGCTAGTTTTTTTGAAATAGACAAGCCTATTCCGGTTCCTCCATATATTCTGGTATGGGAATCCTCAACCTGTCGGAACATATCAAAAATGATTGATTGCTTTTCTTTCGGAATACCAATTCCCGAATCCTCAACATAAAATTTAAACATTTGTTTATCCTTAATAGATTCTATACTATATCCATAATTAATATGTCCTTCATTAGTGAACTTAAGTGCATTTTTCAGAAGATTAATCAGGATTTGTTTTAATTTTAAAGGATCAGTATAGATGACCAAATCTACTTTATCAGAAGGAATTATCTGATTAATTTTAATATTGTTCTTGTTGGTATTTTGCTGTTCTACTTCAATTATCTCGTGAATATTTTTCAGAATTGATTCCAAGTTCTCTTCCTTTTTATTTATTTGTACTTCACCCGTTTCGATTAAGCTGATATCGAAGATATCTTCAACTATACCAAGTAGATGCATTCCACTAGCATTAATAGTTTTATTAAACGACAGAATTTCAGTTATCTCCATTTCATCATCTATTATCTCCGAGAATCCTATAATTGCATTAAGTGGAGTGCGTAATTCATGTGATACTGTTGCAAGAAATGCTGATTTTAAACGGTCAGATTCCGTAGCTTTTTCAAGCGCTTTTAATAAATCCGATTCAGCTTTTTTTCGACTAATGGAGATACTAATAGCTTGAGAAACAAATTCTAGTATTTCCATGTCTTTTAAACTAAAAGCATTTTCATCATCATAGCTTTGTACAACAATTGCTCCGGTTGCTTTACCTTTTAAAATCATTGGTACTCCCATCCATATTTCAGAATCTGATCCTACAGCTTCAATTTCGCCTCTCGATTCTAAATCTGCGATTACTTTTTTTGTTCCAAAAAGAGATTTCTTCGATTTTATTACATGTGCTGTTAGTGATTTACCTGCCGGAAAAGATGTGTAAGTATCCTTTTCATCTGCAATATAAGGCAATAAAATAGTATCGGTTTCTTCTTCATAGATTGCAACAAAGAAATTAGTCGTATCTAAAAGAGTTCCCAATCCTTCACGAATAATACTTATTAACTCATCAAGATTATCTGTTAGATTAACTGCATTGGAAATTTTATATATTACACTTTGTATTTGAGCAGTTCTTGTGCGTTCGGTAATATCGTTGGCAATAGATAAAAGTCCTAATTGTCCATCGGGAAGTGTAACCAGAGTATCGTGCAATTCAATATTTCTTAAAGATCCGTCTTTAGATACGTTTATTACTTCATGTTGTAAGGTTTTCCCCTTAAGTATTTCCTGAATATCCATCTCTACTTCCAAGTGTCTATCTTCGATAGCTAATAGTTTTACATTCTTACCTTGTAATTCGGAAGGAGTATATCCATGGTATTTGCAAAACGATTCATTAACATCAAGAATATTGCCTTTTGTATCGCATAAAACAATTCCGCTAGGCGATAAATCAAATAGTGCCCTGTAATATTTTTCCCTGATAGATAGAAGTTCCTGCATTTTCTTATTTTCACTAACGTCTTTTACAGTACCTATGGCTACAAGTCTATTTTCATAATTTATTAGATCAACAGTCATGTTTACAAATATACTTGTAAGCCCGTCTTTATGTAATGCACGAAATTCGTATTTGCTTGGACCCGACTCTCCTTTCATCCCTTTTAGGTAGTTGTTAATTACCTCTCTTACATCTTCTGGAGCAATATATTTATTGAAATATTCGCCTAAAACCTCCTCGGTTGAATATCCAATTATTTTAGCAAAGGCATCATTTGCAAAAATTATTTTTCCTTCATCAATTAGAAATACTCCATCTTGTATGTTGTCAATCAAGGTGCGATATTTTTCTTCAGATTCTTTCAATAATAATTCAGCTTTCTTTTCCTCAGTAATATCTTCAATCGTTCCTTCGTAGTATATTATTTTACCATCTTGATTATAATAGGCTTTTGTGTTTTCACGTATCGAAATAGTTCTATTGTCTTTCACTTTCCATATTGATTCATAACCTTTCGAGTATCCCTGACGATTAATCATGTCAAGAATCTCGTTTCGAGAATTGACTATATCAAAGCTGTTTTGTTTTAAATTACGTTTGGCTAATTCATCAAAATCTTTATATCCAAGCATTGTAACAAGTGCGGGATTTGCATAAAGGATTTCTCCTTCAGGTGTTGTTCTGTAAAAACCAATAGAAGTATTCTCAAACATTGCTCTGAAATGTTCTTCGCTTTTTTTTAGTGAATCTTGTGCTTGCTTGTGGCTGGTAATATCGTGATTAATTGATAAACTAGCCATTTCACCCTTAAATTCAATAGGTGTTACAATTACTTCTGTCCAGAATTCAGAGCCATCCTTTCTCCTTTTCTTCTCGATAGTTGTAACCATCTTTCCGGCATAAAGCTTTTCATTCCAATCACTTGTATCGATTCCTCCTGTTCCTGATATTGCCAGATCATAAATAATGTTCATCTGTAAAAGTTCGTTTCTCGAATAGCCTGTTTGTCTAACTGCTGCTGGATTAGCTTCTACTATCTCTCCCATATTTTCTTTTCCAATTCGCGTAACAAATACTGCATCGCCAAGGTCTTCAAATAAGCGTTTAAATCTAGCCTCACTATGCCTGAGTTCTTTTTCTGCCTTTTTGCGATCGGTAATATCGCGCCATACAGTATATAGAATTTGATTATTTTCATTATTTTCTATAACTGTCAATAACACTTCAACAGGAAAAATTTCTCCATCTGATTTTTTATGTTCCCATTCAAAACGATGACTCCCATTTTTAAAAGCTATTCCCATCATTTCATTTGCTTTTGCGAATGACAATTTTCCATCGGGCTGTTTTTCGGGCGATAATTCTGATGGATGTGTATTTAGAAATTCATTTTTATTATTAAAGCGAAGCATTTTTATCGTTGCTTTATTACAGTCAACAAATTTTCCGTTTTGAATAATTAGAATAGCATCTTTCGATTTTTCAAATAAATCTTTATATTTTTTCTCGCTTTCCTTCAACTCCTTTTCAGTTTGCTTTGCTGCATTTTCAGCAAAAAGTTGCTCAGTTATATCTTTTGTTAAATTTAAAATATGTGCAATTCCATTAATTTCGATAATAACAGCCGACATTAATCCATCTTTTAACTCTCCATTTTTTGCACGAAATTTAGCCCTAAGATTTTCAACTTTGCCTTTTTTTTTCAATTCGTGAAGAAGTTTTTTTCTATCTTCCGGGTTTTTCCAAATATTTATTTCAAGAGAGGTTTTTCCAATAACCTCGTCTTCAGAGTATCCCATAATTTTGGTAAAACCCTCATTTACTGAAATATACATTCCATCATTAAGCCGGTTAATGTTTAGAGAGTCTGGATTGATAGAAAATGCTTTACGAAATTTCTCTTCGCTTTGCTTTAGAGCTTTTTCTTCATCTTTACTTGCACCTAATTTACTTAGGCGCATTGTTTCAGTCTTCTCTAATTCAGAAATTTTAGATTTTAATTGGTCTATTTCTTTTATGAGTTGTTCTTTAGTTACATCCTTATTTAGCATCGGTATTTCATTTATTGAGTATTGAAGAATGTGCGAATATTTTAACGCCTTTCCTAACGTCTAAAATATCAATAAAATACTATAATATAATGTCTACTAAAATTTGGATATTAACAGTTGATTGTTAACACAAATTCCTGATTTTGTTAAAGTTATTAAACTGGTAATCAATTATATTTAGCTGAAGCTCTCAACTTTACTTAGAAATGTGTATTTGTAATATAAAAGCATTATAAAATTAAACCTTTTCTTTAAGAATGTTGAAAAAATGAATTCGGTAAAAACTTGATAAACCAAATTAGTATTCAAAAATTTCCAAAATTTGTTATTCCAAGAATAATATGTTATATTGCTTCGCTTTATTAAATGAGACCCTAATTAGAATTTTAATATCTATCAAATCTTAAGAAAGGAAAACAATATGAATCAAGCTGAGTTAATCAAAAATCTCGCTTCACGATTGGGTCATACGCAACTTGAAACGAAACAGTTGTTGAAAAGCTCTATGGAGATTATTGTTGAAATTCTTGATCAGGATATCCAAATCTTAATACCCGGTTTGGGCACATTTAGTACTGTAATTTCTAAAAAAAGAAAATCATATAGCCCCTTTCACAAGCAGTTTGTAATGTTACCTCCAAAACGTATTATTCGATTCCGTCCGAGTTCTTCCATTAAGAACGATCTAAAATCCAAAAAACTTTAGTAATGAAGGAAAAAATGACATTTGCTGCACTTGTGGAAAAAATTGCATCCGAAACGGGCGAAACCAAAAAGATGGTACATGATATATTAACTGAGACAGTAGCTATAAGCCGCGAAGGTCTCGAAAACGATGGTAGCAATAGTTTACCAAATTTCGGACGTTTTTCACTAAAATGGCATAAAGCAAGAAAAGGGCGAAATCCAAAAAGTGGGGAAATTATTGATATAGCAGCTCACAATACTGTGATATTCAGAACACAACCATCACTTAAAGAACATATTAATCGTAAATTTTCCAATTTTCAAGTTGAGCTTATCGAACCAAAAAAGGAAATTGCTTCAAAAGAGATAGCAGAAACATATTATGAAACTTCACCGCATACTGAGGAGTTGGAAATTCCTCAAACAATAATGCAAGTAGATATTCCTCAACATGTTATTGAAGTGGAAGAACCTCTTCATATTATTGAAACGAAAGTTCCACAACCTGTGGTGGAAAAGAAGCCAGATCCTTTAACTGAAATGTCAAAAAGAGAGATAAAACATGTTCAAGATGATAAGGATCAAGCAATTTATAAGGGAAGAAAATCTCCGTCTCAAGAAAAAAAGAAACATAATGGATTGTGGCTATGGTTATTAGCTCTCTTGCTTATTATTTTAATCATTCTTGCTTATTTTTTCTGGCCACTATTAGTCGCAAATAAATTAAACAATAAGCGAACAACCGAAACTTCAGGAATACAAAATAATGTGGGACTTGCTGCTGAAAATACTTCCAATGAACTGCTAAAACCGATTGAAGAAAAAACTGAATCTGCCATACAGACTCCAATTACGGAGGATAAAATTATTAATACAAATCCCTTAGGTGTGGACTTTACTTTTCCTGCCACTAATTATAAAGTTAAAATCAACGATTACTTATACGATATTGCAAGGAATCATTATAATGCACCGGCATTATGGCCGCTAATTTATAGAGCAAATCGAGCTAATGTCCTCAACCCGGAATTAATAATGCCTGGTATTGAAATAATTTTACCTGCAGTTCAGGGAAATAAAGGAAATCTTGCAGCTCAGGATAAAAAAAATCTAGCCGAAGGCTATATGGAAATTTATCTCTATTACAAAAATATCGACAGACGCAAAGCTTTATATCACCTTTGGGTAGTTAAAGAGCTGGATATTAGTATATTAAATAATAATTTAGAAAAAATAAATAAAGAAGATATAAAAGCAATTGAAAAATTTAATGGTAAAATTTTATTGTAGTTCAAATTGAATTTATTAATTGATATCTTTGATAGAGGCAAATTTGAAAAATGAAACTGTTGTTTTTAAATAAATAATAAAATCTATATGAAAAGCATTAATTTTAAAATAGCAATCAGCTTAGTTTTGCTTTCTATTGTAGTAACAAGCTGTATGAGAGTTCCTATTACCGGTCGAAGTCAGTTGAATCTACTTCCTGAATCCAATATGGTTGCTATGGCTCTTACATCTTACGATGAGTTTCTAAATGAACACCCTCTTTCAAAAGACATGATCAAGACCAATATGGTTAAAAATGTTGGAAGCGATATTTCTATTGCCGTTGGTCGCTTTATGACAGAGAATAATATGCAAGACCGAATTGCCGGCTATGAGTGGGAGTTTAATTTGGTAGAAGAAAATACTCCAAATGCCTGGTGCATGCCCGGTGGTAAAGTTGTAGTATATTCAGGAATAATGCCTTATGCTTTAAACGATAATTTGCTTGCAGTTGTAATTGGACATGAAATTGCACATGCCGTAGCGCGACATGGAAATGAAAGAATGAGTCAAGGATTACTTCTTCAATTAGGAGGTATGGCTTTGGATGCAGCACTAAATGAAAAGCCAGATGAAACTCGCATACTTTTTCAGCAAGCTTATGGTATAACTACTCAACTAGCCGTTGCTTTACCATATTCACGACAGCATGAAACAGAAGCAGATAAATTGGGTTTGATATTTATGGCTATGGCAGGTTATAATCCTGAAGCTGCTATCGAATTTTGGCAACGAATGGCAAATGCAGGAGGCAATAAACCACTTGAGTTTTTAAGCACTCATCCAAGCGATCAAACTCGAATAGATAATCTAAAAGCTTTTATGCCGGAGGCGATGAAGTATTATAATAAATAGGAAATATTTCAAAAATATTCCGATAATACATTAAGGAACTGTGTTTTATATAAAATTAGAAACCCTTTCCTCCATCAAATACTTCTTAAAATCGTTGGTGAGTTTGTGAATGATTCCACCCATAATACATTTTTCAAAAGGACAAATTGGTCGATCTAAAGGACAATCCTGTAATTCTATTGGACCTTCTATAGCAAAATAAATATCGTAAAGTGTAATTTCGCTAGCAGGTTTCTTCAATACAAATCCTCCGGCCGGACCTCGTGTAGAGTTTACCAATCCACTTTTAACTAAACGCTGCATCACTTTGGCTAAATGATTACTACTAGATTCTGTAGCTTCGGCAATCTTATTTACATTTACCGACTTATCAGAACCGGCAATTAAAACAATAGCATGAATAGCAAGTGAAGCAGCTTCGGATAAAGTAACAACTTTGGCCATGAGATTTGTATAAGTTTTAGTTTAGCAAATATAACAAAACAATTAAGCAATTCATATCTTAATTGCTAATATTAGAAATATTTTGAAATAATAACTGAAAATGAAAGGGATAGCAATATCTTATCACTATCCCTTATAAATTTTTCTAATCGTTTTGAAGCTTAATCAAATTCAATGCACTACCGGCTTTAAACCAGTCGATTTGATTTTGATTGTAAGTATGGTTTGCCTTAATCTCGTCTTTAGTTCCATCAGCATGATTAAGAACGATAGTGAGTTGCTTGTTTGGAGCAAAATCCTTCAATCCAACAACATCAAATTTATCGTCTTCGCGAACCAAATCGTAATCAGCTTTGTTAGCAAAAGTCAAGCCAAGCATACCTTGTTTTTTCAGATTGGTTTCGTGAATACGAGCAAAAGAACGTACCAACACTACTTTAACGCCTAAGTTACGTGGTTCCATAGCAGCATGTTCACGACTTGAACCTTCGCCATAGTTTTCATCGCCTACAACAATAGAACCCATGCCTGCTTCTTTGTATGCACGAGCGGTAGCAGGAACTTCTCCTTTTTTACCGGTCAGTTGATTCACTACTTCGTTGGTAGCTTCACCAAAATAATTCACAGCACCGATCAACATATTATTCGAAATATTATCAAGATGACCGCGGAAACGCAACCAAGGACCAGCCATCGAAATATGGTCGGTTGTACATTTTCCTTTTGCTTTGATAAGCAATTGCATTCCAATATAATCTTTACCATCCCAAGGAGTGAAAGGAGTTAAAAGTTGTAAGCGATCAGAAGTTGGACTTACCACTACTTCTATTCCGCTTCCGTCTTTAGCTGGAGCAACAAAACCATTGTCTTTAACATCATATCCATTTTTTGGTAATGCATCGCCTCTTGGCTCTTCCAACATCACTTCAATTCCATCTTTATTGATAAGCGTATCTTTCAATGGATTGAAAAGCATATCGCCTGAAATTGTCATTGCTGTAACCAACTCTGGAGAAGCAACAAAAGCATAGGTATTTGGGTTGCCATCGGCACGTTTTGCAAAATTGCGGTTAAACGAATGGATAATCGCATTTTTTTGACCCTTTTCAGCACCTTCGCGAGACCATTGACCAATACAAGGACCACAAGCGTTGGCAAGAACAGTTCCTCCAATACTTTCAAAAATAGCAACCAAACCATCACGAGCAACTGTATATCGTACTTGCTCAGAGCCCGGAGTAATCTGGAAATCGGCTTTAACTTCAAGGTTTTTATCAGAAGCTTGTTTGGCAATTGAGGCTGCGCGACTAATGTCTTCGTAGGAAGAGTTTGTACAAGAACCTATCAAACCAACCTCCATTTTTGTTGGCCAGCCGTTTTCTTTAACCGCTTTAGCGAATTCAGAAATAGGTGTTGCGCGATCCGGAGTAAAGGGACCATTGATATGAGGCTCCAATTCATCTAAGTTGATTTCGATTACCTCATCAAAATATTTTTCAGGATTGGCATATATCTCATCATCAGCTCTAAGATAAGCAGCCATTTTATCTGCTTCATCAGCAACATCAGCACGTTCGGTAGCACGAAGATAGGCTCCCATATTTTCGCCATAAGCAAAAATTGAAGTGGTAGCTCCTACTTCGGCACCCATATTACAAATAGTACCTTTACCGGTACAAGAAATAGCTTCGGCACCTTCACCAAAATATTCAACAATAGCACCGGTTCCTCCTTTTACTGTAAGAATTCCGGCCACTTTTAAAATAACATCTTTTGCAGCTGTCCAACCGTTTAATTTACCGGTTAGTTTTATACCAATCAGTTTTGGGAATTTAAGTTCCCAAGCCATTCCGGCCATTACATCTACAGCATCGGCACCGCCAACACCAATTGCAACCATACCTAATCCACCGGCATTAACTGTATGAGAATCAGTACCAATCATCATTCCACCAGGAAAAGCGTAATTTTCTAAAACAATCTGGTGAATGATTCCTGCTCCCGGTTTCCAGAAACCAATGCCGTATTTATTCGATACGGAACCCAAGAAATCATAAACTTCTTTATTGGTTATTTCGGCGGTAGCCAAATCTTCATCAGCACCAATTTTTGCTTGAATCAGGTGATCGCAATGAACGGTTGAAGGAACCGCAACTTTGTCTTTTCCGGCTTGCATAAACTGCAAAAGAGCCATTTGAGCTGTTGCATCTTGCATTGCTACACGGTCGGGATTAAAATCTACGTAAGATTCTCCGCGTTTATGAATTTGAGTTGGGATGCCTTCGTCGAGATGAGCATAAAGTACTTTTTCGGTAAAAGTAAGTGGTTTTCCTACCAATTTACGAGCTGCATCAACTCTTTCGGCCATACGGGCATATACGCCCTTAATCATATCAATATCGTATGCCATAATAAAAAATTTAGGTTTTTTTATTTAATGTCTTAAAATCGAGTGCAAAGGTAGTAAAAAGAGCAAAATTATTATGCATGAATAGGATCTAATTTTAAACAACATTGATAAAATGGATTTAATTTAGCACTGATATAAAATCAGCTTTATGGAATTATTGTTTTAGCAAACGACTAACATTTCACCTTATATTCCATAATTAAATACATTTGTAAAAAATAAATTGAGATACTTATTCTTAATTCTTTGAATGAAAATAAATGAAAGTAAACTCTAAACATTTTCGCACTATTTGGATAAATCCAGACGATAAAAAGAGTATTCAGATAATTGACCAAAGAAAACTTCCATTTTCTATTGAGATTGAGACAATTAGCACTGTAAATGAAATGATAAATGCAATAAAAGAAATGCATTTACGAGGAGCAGGATTGATAGGTGTAGCAGCAGGTTATGGAATGTATTTAGCTACAATTGAAGCAATTATGCAAATCGACTTTCTCAAATCTATTAAAGATTTGGCTAATCTTTTAAAAGCAACCCGACCTACAGCAGTTAATTTGAGTTGGGCTATTGATTTGATGCTTAAGGAAATTTTATTAATGAATGATTTGGATTCAAAAACAAAAATTCAACAATCACTAATATTAGCTGAATCCATTGCTAATAAGGATGTTGAATCTTGTAGATTGATTGGAGAACACGGTCTTTCTTTAATTGAGGAGATTAGCAAAAAGAAAAAAGGAGAAACAGTAAATATATTAACACACTGCAATGCCGGTTGGTTAGCTTTTGTTGATTTTGGTTCTGCAACTTCGCCTATCTACGCTGCTCATAATAAAGGAATTGATTTACATATTTGGGT
>CAZTST010000117.1:0-11995 GCA_964616585.1 uncultured Draconibacterium sp. | reverse complement strand
ATTTCGATTGGACGAACCAAAGTTGCAGCATTATTGGTATAAAAATTTACTGCCATCTTTCCCCAAATAGTAAAGTTAAGAGGCGTTAAAATTATAGCACTAAGAGTTGCAAAAGCAGTCAAACTAACCGACAAGGCAACGTTGGCTTTCGACAAACTTGAAATAAAATTAGAAATATTACCGCCTGGAGCAGCGGCTACTAAAATCATTCCTAATGCCATAGTTGGCGATAAAAAATCTTTCAAGGCAATTACCAGCAAAAACGTAAGAGCCGGAAGAGCAATAAATTGCGAAAAAACACCAATAATAGGCGATTTCGGATTTTTAATCAAAGCCTTAAAATGATCGAGTTTGATTTCTAAAGCTACACCAAACATTACTACTGCAACAGCAATATTTAATGAATGAAGAGCGGCAGGACTAAAATTTAAACGAATTTGATCGAGAGCTATTAAATGATCTTGCATAACAGAAGTTTTTTGGCAATAATAGGGATTTTTTTTGAATAAGATAAATTGTCTTGATTTTCAGAACTAAAGCAAATCAAAATCAGAAAATTATCACTTTCTTTGCAAAAAGAATTTCCTATGATAACGCTGGGCGAATACAACCTCTTACGCATTGACAGAATACTAGAACAAGGTGCTTATTTGGTCGATGAAGAAGGAAACGATGTTTTGTTGCCAAATAAGTATATGGCTGAAAATGCCAAGATAGATGATGAAGTGGAAGTATTTATTTATACGGATTCTGAAGATCGGCTAATTGCCACCAATTTAACGCCTAAAATTACTCTTAACGAATTTTCTTTTCTAAAAGTGAAAGACGTAAATCGTTTTGGCGCTTTTATGGATTGGGGTTTAGAAAAAGAATTATTGGTTCCTTTTAGCGAGCAAAATCAGCGGATGGAAATAGACCGCTGGTATATAGTTCGTCTTTTATTGGACGAGAAAACAAATCGATTATTAGCGTCCAATAAATTAAATAAATTTTTAGAAACGGATTTTATTAGCGTAGAAGTTGGCGAAGAAGTTGATTTATTGGTTATTGAAAGATCAGATTTAGGTTATACGCTTATCATTAATAATGTACATAAAGGTTTGGCTTTTGCCAATGAAACTTTCCGTGAGTTGAATGTAGGCGATGCACTCAAAGGATTTGTTAAAAATATTCGAGAAGATGGTAAAATTGATATTAGTCTCCAAAAACAGGGTTACGAAAATGTTGAGCCTAGCGCCATGCATATTTTAGAACTTTTGAAAGAAAAAAATGGTTTTTTACCGCTTACAGATAAGAGCGAACCCGAGGCTATTTATGCTCAACTTGAAATGAGCAAAAAAACCTTTAAAAAAGCCATAGGAGGTTTGTATAAAAGTAAGTTAATACGGATGACCGATGAAGGTATTCATTTATTATAAACCCGATATTTATTTTATCCGTCACGCAGCTTTTTTGCCTTTTCCTTCATCATTAAGATATAGAAACTTATAAAATATTTGGTTATGAAAATAGTTGTCTTTTTAGTAGCGTTATCTTTTTTATCTTGTAAGAAAGAAGACGTACAAACAAATCCCGTCCCCATTAAAATCTCCGAAAAAGCCCAAGAAATCCTTAACGCCAGCAATCAGTTTGGTTTTGATATGCTGAAAAAAACGTTTGAAGAAAATGGAAATGATAATTTGATGATTTCGTCCTTAAGCATCTCGCAAGCATTATCTATGACATACAATGGAGCAAATGGAGATACCAAAACGGCTTTCGAAAATGTTTTGCATTTCTCCGGTCAAAGCTCAAATGAAGTAAATCAAGCGGCTCTAGAGCTTACAAGCGCTTTATTAAAAGTCGATTCAAAAGTTGATATTAGTATTGCTAATTCAATTTGGTATCGACAAGATTTTACGGTGGAGCAGGATTTTATCAGTGCAAATCAAACATATTATAATGCCGAAGTTAAAGCTTTAGATTTTACAAATCCTAATAGCAAGGATATCATTAACAATTGGGTAGATGAAAAAACCAAGCATAAAATTGAAAGAATTGTTGACGGAATCAATCCTGAAGACAGAATGTTTTTAATCAATGCCATCTATTTTAAAGGAGATTGGAAAGCAGAATTTGATAAAAACGATACTGAAACTAAACCTTTTTATTTAGCCAACGGCACAACTAAGAATGTTGCAACTATGCAAATCGAAAATGATTTTTCGGTTTTTTATGAGCAAAATTTTTCGGCCATCGAATTGCCTTATGGACAAGGTAATTATAGTATGGTAATATTATTACCGAATGATGATTATTCATTAACTGAATTATTAGGCCAACTTAACGAGCAAAATTGGAACGATTTAATACAAAATATGGGTGCTCCAATGTCTAAAAATCTTTTGTTGCCAAAGTTTAAATTCGAATACGAAAACGAATTGAAAAACGAACTTACAGACCTTGGATTAGGAATTGCATTTAGCGATTTTGCTGATTTTACAGGAATCAATAAAGATGGAGGTCTAACAATTTCCAGAGTAATGCATAAAACATTTATCGAAGTAAATGAAGAAGGAACCGAAGCGGCTGCAGTAACCTCTGTAACTGTGGGCGTTACTTCTGTCGGCCCGGACACAAATATATTTGCAATTGATCATCCATTTCTTTTTGCCATTAAAGAGAAATACACAAACGCCATTTTGTTTATGGGAACAGTTAGCGATCCAAGTCAAACAAATTAATATAAGCCCTGAGATTTGAAGCAGTTGTTATTAACAATCCTATTGAGATAATATATTTGTAAAAAGCAGAAAAACCTTAAAAAATCCTGTAATTTTGGTAGTTAGTATATAAGTTTAGTAAAATCACTATGAAAAAAGTATTTTCATTCCTATTATTTGTTTTATTATTTAGTCTGTTTCCTCAAATTGAAGCTCAAAACGTTCAAACTATTCAAAATCAAGATAGTTTGCTTCCAAAAGTAGTGATGCAAAATGGCAAAGCGCAAATCAAAAACCTAAATCTGTTTTCGAATAAAGATATACTTGAAAATTTGTATTTGGAAGTAAGCTTCTCGCAGCAAGTTCAAAACAATGTATATATTCAAAATCCCGTTCGCATTGAGGTTGTCCGTTTGAACAACGAAAAAACAGAATATATAGAAATCGCACGTTTTTTTCTGCCGTGGCTTAAAACAAATCTTGAAAAGGAAGCCGTTTTTGTGTTTGATATAAGTGCCTATAGTTCGCTTTTTCAACATGCTGTAAACTTGCAAATAGAAAGTAATAACACTGCCCTTTCGTTAGATTTAAATATGCATTTTCGGTGGAAAAAAGGAGAGCCGCCTGCTAAAGCAAATCGCATTATTAACCTATGGCGCAGCGATATTAATGGATTTGCATACGCCGATAAAACAAAACCAATAAATCAGCAGATTAAAAGAAAAAGCATAATTGTGTCAAAAGACATAAAATATGCCCTTCTACAGATTTATTTATCAGGAAGTGGCCAGGAAAATCAATTACCAAACGAATCAGAAGTCAGCAAATTTTATTTTCTGAATATCAATGGACAAACTCTTGCAAAACGCCTGGTTTGGTGCGATGATTGTAGTTTAAATGCTCTTTTTCCACAAGATGGCTTATGGACTAATTCAAGAGCAAATTGGTGTCCTGGACAAGCATTGCGAGTGTACGATCATTTTTTTCCTTTAGGTGCGGATACCACTCTTAACATTGATTTGCAAATACAAGAAGCAGCTAAAATAAATCCAATGTTAAAAAATTATCTACTTTCGGCTAATCTTATTTTGTTTGAAGAAGCTCAAACTGAGAATGATGCGGCTATAGTAGAGATTTTGGCACCAAATAAAAGCGCGACACACAAAAGGTACAATCCCATATGCAGTTCCCCGGTTATACGCGTCAGAAATACAGGTGTTGATACTTTGCATACAGTATTGATACACTATGGTTTAGGTGGAAAAACAGACAACCGTTATCGTTGGCGTGGTGAACTTGCTTTTATGGAAGAAGAAATTGTTTATTTACCTCCGCTTAACTGGTATTTTTATGATCAGAAAAACAAACCTTCAGAATTTATTGCTTCTATCAAAGAGGTAAATTATAAAGCCGATGAATATGTTGGGAATAATATACTTTCCTCATCATTGAATCTGGCTCCTGTATATCCCAATAAAATTAGTATTCAATTTACCACCAATCAGGCAGCGGCCGATAATATTTTGGAGATGGTCGATGATATGGGCATTCCTCTTTTTGAAGCGACAGAATTCGTAAACGATTCGGTTTATACTTTTGATTTAGATTTACTTTCAGGCTGTTACGAGTTTATTGTTTACGATCAGGAAGGCGATGGAATTTATTTTCCGGGCAACAAAAAGGGAAAAGGGAGCTTAAAAATTTTCGATACCAACTCTAAAAAGGTTTTAAAAGATTTTGAGCCAAATTTTGGTGCCGAAATTCGTCAACAATTTATGATATTAAAATAATTTTAAATGAATAAAATTTGCCAATTATTTGGAATTGAATATCCTATAATTCAAGGAGGGATGATATGGTGTAGTGGATGGGAACTGGCATCAGCTGTTAGCAATGCCGGAGGTTTGGGATTACTTGGCGCAGGTTCGATGTATCCTGAAGTTTTGCGTAATCATATTCAAAAAACAAAAAATGCCACTAATAAACCCTTTGGTGTAAATTTACCATTGCTATATCCTCAAATAGAAGAGCATATCCAGATAATTATCGAAGAAAAGGTGCCGATTGTTTTCACATCGGCAGGGAATCCAAAAAAATTCACTTCCTTTTTAAAAGAACATGGAATTATTGTTGCCCATGTAATTGCAAATACCAAGTTCGCTATAAAATGTTTGGAAGCAGGTGTTGATGCAATAGTTGCCGAAGGATTTGAAGCTGGTGGACACAACGGATTCGAAGAAACCACCACAATGACTCTTATTCCACTAATTCGAAAAATCGTTAATATTCCTTTGATTGCCGCCGGAGGAATTGGCTGTGGAAAATCAATGCTTGCCGCCATGGCTTTAGGTGCCGATGGCGTTCAACTTGGCAGCCGATTCGTAGCTTCAGTTGAATCATCGGCTCATGAATCTTTCAAACAAAAAATAGTTGATGCCAGAGAAGGCGATACAGAGTTGATAATGAAGAAAATAGTTCCGGTTCGTTTGTTGAAAAATTCCTTTTATCAGGAAATGAAAACCCTTGAAAATGAACGAGCCGGCATTAGCACTCTCGTTGGTCATCTTGGAAAAGGCAGAACTAAAAAAGGAATGTTTGAAGGAGATATGAACGAAGGAGAATTGGAAATAGGTCAGGTAAGCGCCAATATTGATGCTGTTTTAACTGTTTCTGAAATTGTTAAGACGATGGTAGAAGAATACAACGAACAGATAAAATGCATACAACAATTTTAATTTATCATAGAAACAAAAAAAACAAGAACATTTAATTAATTTCGCAACCTTGTTCCATAATATTTATGCGACCGACACCAAAAAATTTAATTAACTGAAATGAATATTGTTATAGCAGGCGATGGAGAAGTAGGATCGCATTTAGCGCAATTATTGGCTAATGAAAACCATAATATTACTGTGGTTGATCCTCATACTAAAATGCTCGAGATGATAGGTTCTCATACCGATGTGCTTACAATCGAAGGTAACTCAACCTCGATTGAAATTTTAGAAAAGGCTCAAGTTAATAAAGCAGATTTATTGATAGCTGTTTTGCACGATGAGAATATCAACCTTATGACTTGTATTCTCGGGAAAAAACTTGGCGCAAAAAAAACCATTGCCAGAGTTTCGAATACGGAATTTCTGGAAAACAAATACGAATCCATATTCCAAGATTTAGGTGTCGATCAAATGGTATTTCCCGAACGTATTGCGGCCGATGAAATAATCGATTTACTTAAACAAACAGCCGCTACCGAAATTTTTGATTTTTCAGAAGGGAAACTTCAACTCTTTTTAATAAGACTTGAGAAATTCGCCTGGGTGGTTAATAAAACGTTGAATCAAATTGCGCAAGAATTCCCAAATCTTAATTTTCGAGCAGTTGCTATTCATCGCGATGGAAAAACAATTATCCCAAACGGTAATACTTATTTTCGCGAAAATGACTTGGCTTATGTAATTACAAAGCCCGAAGGCATAGATATGTTACTTCAATTGGGAGGAAAACAGCCGTTTAAGATTAAAAATATTATGATTATCGGTGGTGGCCGAATTGGAAAGAAAACAGCACTTAGTTTGGAAAACGACTTAAACATAAAGTTATTGGACAAAGATGAAGATCGTTGCGAGCAATTAACTTCAGTTCTTAATAATACACTGATTATCAATGCTGATGCTCGCGATATTAATCATCTCGAAGATGAGGGCATTCGTGATATGGATGCATTAATTGCCGTAACAAATAGTTCGGAAACAAATATTATTACTTGTTTACACGCTCGCAAATTAGGAGTAAAAAGAACCATTGCGTTGATTGAGAATATCGAATATATTGATATTGCACAAAACATAGGAATAGATACCATTATCAATAAAAAACTGATTACAGCAAGTTATATCAATCGGCATACCATGCAGGGAAATGTAACTAATGTTAAATGTTTGAGCGGAATTAATGCTGATGCTATTGAGCTGGTGGCAATGGCCAAATCAACCGTTACAAAATACCAGATCAAAAAATTAAAAATGCCTGAAGGAGCTATTATTGGCGGAATTGTGAGAGGCAAGGAATCGTTTATTGCCATTGGCAATTTGCAAATAGAAGCAAACGATAAGGTGGTTATTTTTTCTATGCCTTATGCCTTACATAAAGTAAATCAACTCTTTATAAGTTAAAAATATGCGCTCAGCATTAAATTATCGACTGGTTTTACATATACTTTCATTTCTCTTAATAATAGAAGCGGTTGCTCTCTTTTTAAGTGCAGGAGTAGCAGCCATTTACAATTTTGATCAGATTGAGCATTTTAGCCTTTTTAAATCCAACGGAGGATTTTGGCCATTGATTATGGGAGCTTCTATTGCCTTATTAATTGGGATTTTAGGTTGGATCTTTACAAATAGCGCAAACAAATCGGTTTCTAAAAAAGAAGGATATTTAATAGTTGCTTTTAGCTGGATAGTGATATCCTTTTTTGGAAGTTTGCCGTTTTATTTGAGTGGTTATTTCCCTTCTTTTACCGATGCTTTTTTTGAAACAATTTCTGGTTTTACAACAACCGGAGCATCAATTTTAACTGATATAGAATCATTACCAAAAGGACTGCTTTTTTGGCGCAGCTTAACTCATTGGATAGGAGGAATGGGAATTATTGTTCTTTCTTTGGCTATTTTACCTCTTCTGGGAATTGGTGGAATGCAGCTTTTTGTTGCAGAATCTCCGGGACCAACTTTCGATAAAATTCATCCAAAAGTTAAGGAAACTGCAAAACGGCTTTGGCTCATTTATGTGCTTTTCACTTTCATTGAAGTCGTTTTATTAATGGTCGGAAAAATGTCTTTTTTCGATGCTATTTGTCATTCTTTTGCAACTATGGCTACTGGCGGATTTTCGACTCAAAATGCAAGT
This sequence comes from uncultured Draconibacterium sp., assembly GCA_964616585.1. Classification (GTDB taxonomy): domain Bacteria; phylum Bacteroidota; class Bacteroidia; order Bacteroidales; family UBA12170; genus UBA12170. The sequence continues at coordinate 4,382 of CAZTST010000117.1, read as the reverse complement.
ATTGCAAACTACTCTGCTTATATACAATATATTATAATATTTTTTATGATACTGGCAGGTACAAATTTCAGCTTACATTTTTATCTGTTAAGTGGGAAAGCAAAACAGATGTGGAAGAATGAGGAATTTAGATTTTATTTGGCTATAATTTTTGTGACTACAATTATTATCAGTCTGGGTTTAGTTTATCATTTAAGTTTGAATGCAGAAAGAGCTTTTCGCGATACGCTGTTTCAGGTTGTATCTATTGTAACCACTACGGGATTTGTTACTACTAACTATCTTGTTTGGCCTCAGGTATTTTGGATTATTCTGTTTTTATTATTTTTTGTTGGAGGAAGTGCAGGTTCCACAGGTGGTGGAGTAAAAGTTACACGTATATTGCTTTTAATTAAGAATAGTTTGCTGGAGTTAAAACGATTAGTACATCCAAATGCGATTATACCCGTTCGTTTAAACACAAAACCAGTTCCTCAAAATATTGTAATCGTTGTTATTTCATTCTTTTTGATGTATATATCTATTTTTGCTTTTGGAGCAGTTATTTTAGCCGGAATGGGACTTGATTTTATTTCTGCAATTGGTGTTTCGGCCTCATCACTGGGAAATATTGGGCCTGCTTTAGGTAGCGTTGGGCCAATTGAAAATTATTCTCATTTACCTCAGATGGCCAAATGGTTTTCGTCTTTTTTAATGCTATTGGGGCGTTTAGAGTTGTTTACTGTTCTGATTATTTTCTCTCCTGCATTTTGGCGTAAATAATAATGGTTTATTTTTTATGTTTCTTTTCACATTCTTTAATGCGAAATCAGATTTCATTAGCTTTGCAAAAAAGCGGTTTATAATATGAAGCCCAATTTTTCAAAGCGAAAATATGTAATCATAAGTATTTTTCTGGTCATCGGACTAGTTTATATCATTCGCTTGTTTTTTGTGCAGGTTTATGAAGATAAGTACATTTTATCAGCCCAGAATAATGTAATCAGAAAGCAGGTAATTTACCCGTCACGAGGATTAATTTACGATAGAAATGGCAATATTTTAGCCGCCAATGATGTTGTTTACGATTTAATGATAGTACCCAATCAGCTAGGTTCAATTGATACCATACGCTTTTGTAAGTTGCTTAATATAAGCAAAGAGCAATTTATTCAATATTTCCAAACAGCAATAAATTATTCGCCTTACAAAGCATCTTTATTTATGGGTCAATTACCTAAAGAAGAGTTTGCTTATTTGCAGGAATTACTTTACGAGTTCCCGGGATTTTTTGTTCAAAAACGCACATTACGTCATTACCCAAACCCAATTGGAGCATTAAATTTAGGCGATATTGGTGAAGTAAATCGTTATGACCTTAATAATTATAGTTATTATGGATTAGGCGATTATATTGGAAAAAACGGTCTTGAGAAGTTTTACGAAAGCGAATTACGAGGTAAAAAAGGAGCTGAATATGTAATGGTGGATGTTTTTAACCGCATAAAAGGCAGTTATAAAGATGGGCATTTTGATACTCTGGCAATTCAAGGCAAAAATTTATTTACTGGACTCGATTTGGAATTGCAAGCCTATGGCGAAAAACTAATGCAAAATAAAATTGGGAGCATAGTCGCTATAGAACCATCAAGCGGCGAGATATTAAGCTTAGTATCCAGCCCTTCCTTCGACCCTGCAATGTTAGTGGGTCGTATGCGTGGCGAGAATTTCGACAGATTAGTAAACGATAGCTTAAAACCCTTATATAATCGTGCCTTAATGGCAACTTATCCACCCGGCTCTACTTTTAAATTAATTAATGCTTTAGTTGGGCTCGAGGAAAATTCAATTACACCTCACAGTCGTTTTGAATGTAATGGCCCTGAATCATCTCCAATAAAATGCTCTCACCACCACATAACACCTTTATCTTTAGTTCATAGCATTCAGGAATCATGTAATCCTTTTTTTTGGGAAACATTTAGAAGAATATTAAACAATCCAAAATACAAAAATACGCGAGAAGCTTACGTGGGTTGGTTCACAATTGTGAAAAGTTTTGGTTTGGGTGAAAAATTTAATTCTGATCTAATGTATGAAAGCAGAGGAAATATTCCCACTGCTGAATACTTTGATAAAGTTTATAGAGGTCGATGGAATTCATTAACAGTGCGCTCAATTTCAATTGGTCAGGGCGAGCTTTTAACAACACCTATTCAAATGGCCAATATTGTTGCTATTATTGCGAATAGAGGATTTTATTATTCACCACACCTGGTAAGAGCTATTGATCAGCCTGAAAATTTAACTAAATCAGCTAAGGAAAAGAATCTTGTTTTAGTTGACAGCCTCCATTTTGAAAAGGTAATTGAAGGTATGGAAAAGGTAACACAAATTGGTGGAACAGCCTGGCGTGCAGCACTTGATTCAATTTCGATTTGTGGAAAAACAGGTACAGTACAAAATCCGCATGGAAAAGACCATAGTGTATTTATTGCTTTTGCACCAAAAGACAAGCCCAAAATTGCTATTGCTGTTGTTGTAGAAAATGCTGGCGATTTTGGCGGTACATGGGCAGCACCTATTGCCAGTTTGATGATAGAAAAGTATTTTTATGGCAAAATAAAGAGAAAAGATAAAGAAGCACGAATTTTAGAAGCCGACTTAATCCCACGTTAATGAGAAAACGGAAAAGCATATTTCATAATATCGATTGGTGGTTGGTGGGCTTGTATTTGCTTCTGGTAATTATGGGTCTGTTAAGTATATATGCCGCCGTATATAACCCAGAGCACCCTTCTATATTTGACCGATCTCAGCGTTATGGCAGCCAGTTTATTTGGATAGCAACATCTTTGGTTTTGGCATTTGTAATTTTAATGCTTGATGTGAAGTTCTTCACTTCGTTTTCATACTTGATTTACGGGGCTAATATTTTATTTTTGATAATTGTTTTAATTTTTGGGAAAGAAGTGGCCGGTTCAAAATCATGGTTAAGTTTTGGATCTTTCTCGCTTCAGCCATCTGAGTTTGCCAAATTTGCAACTAATCTGGCATTAGCTCGCTATATAAGTGGGTTAAACATTAACCTGAAAAAACCAAAAAATGTATTTATTGCCGGCGCAATTTTAATTATTCCACTGGTCTTAATTTTACTGCAAAACGATACGGGGTCTGCTATTGTTTTTTTGGCATTTTTTCTGGTATTGTACCGCGAAGGATTTAGCGAGAATTTTTTGGTATTAGGTTTTGTAACCATCGTCCTTTTTGTGTTTACTTTAATGGCAGGAAAAATTTTGGTTTTAGGCATAGTTGCTGCAATGACATTAATTTTATTCCTAATTAAACAAAAAACATGGAAAAACCTTTTGGCTCTTTTGGCAATGAGCGCAGTTACTATAGCTTTTGTTTATTCAGTAGATTATGCTTTTGAAAATGTTTTACACGAGCATCAGAAAACACGTATCGAAGTGCTTCTGGGGAAAAAAACCGATTTAAGGGGAGTAGGATATAATGTTAATCAATCGCTTATAGCCATTGGTTCAGGAGGTTTTAGCGGAAAAGGATTTTTACAGGGAACACAAACTAAATATAAATTTGTTCCGGAACAAAGCACAGATTTCATTTTTTGTACTGTAGGTGAGGAGTGGGGTTTTCTTGGCAGTACATTTGTTATAGTTTTATTTTTAACATTTTTAGTTCGTCTAATCTTAGTTGCAGAGCGTCAACGATCTGCATTTAGCCGAATTTATGGCTATGGAGTGGCCGCCATACTGTTTTTTCACCTTGCAGTAAATATAGGTATGACTATTGGTTTGGCGCCTGTAATTGGAATTCCTCTTCCGTTTTTTAGCTATGGCGGAAGCTCACTTTGGGCATTTACTATTTTACTTTTTATATTTATTAAAATGGATTCTTATAGGCTGGAATTGTTGTAAATATTTCATAGTCAGGGCTTGACTCAAAGTCTAACCCTAACCCTAACTAAAGAGATTAATCTTCATTGAATATCCTCGTTTGTCGAGCAATAGATTCTTTGTGAACTAATTCAAGTATTTTGAAAAGAAAATCAGTATCCATGCCTAAGTTTTTACCATTTTCTAGTCGTTCCTGCAATATATTCGACCAGCGTTTAAGTTGAAGAATAGTGATATTGTTTTCTTTTTTGTATTTTCCTATTGCATCGATAATGTTTAATCGCCTGGCTAAAATATCTATCATTTCGGCATCTAACCGATCAATTTCTGATCTGTATTCTTCTAATTTAGTTTCAAATGCAAAATTGCCTGTACGCTCACGAATTATCAAATTATTAATCAAATCCTGTAAAGCTGATGGAGTAATTTGCTGATTAGCATCGGTTATTGCTTTATCTGGTTGGTAATGTGATTCAATCATTAAAC
>CAZTST010000116.1:0-12128 GCA_964616585.1 uncultured Draconibacterium sp. | reverse complement strand
GTTAAAAGCGCAATTAACCAAAGACAAAATCGAAGTATTCAAATTTTAGAGGACTATTCTTAATTTGGGCATTTTCCTCAGAATTTCTAAAGGGCTTTAATATCCAAGAAATTAAATATTTGTTAATTTTTTCACCCTTACAATTAAATTTTTATACATTTGAAAATTACACCAAAAAACCATCTGTTTAAATTAACGGACAAAGATTATGAAAGACTGTATTCACTATGGTAACTGTACTATCTGTTGCTGCGATAAAAAACCTACATTATTTCATAAACTATCAAAAACGGAATTAGAAGAGCTTCATACTGAAAGAAAAGAAGTTGTTTTTAAAGCAGGTGAAGTTATTTTTAAACAAGGCACGGCACTAACTCATTTTGCCTGTTTTCGTGAGGGATTGGCAAAAGTTTATCATGAAAGACCTGAAGGCAGTAATATTCTAATTAATCTTGTTGGCCCGGGCAAGCTATGTGGAAGTATGGGTTTATACACTGATAATGTACACCACGCAACTGTACAGGCATTAACCGATGTTCAAATCTGTTTAATTTCAACCAAAGATATTGAAGCACAGCTGGCCAAGAATAAAGATATGGCTATAGAATTAATAACTATAAAAAACGAAAACATTATTGAGCTTACAAATAAATTGGCCAATCTTACCTATAAAAGTATGGCAGGAAGAGTTGCTGATGTTTTACTGTATTTGCAAAAAGATGTTTATCAAAGTGATGCTTTTGACTTAAGTTTAAGTCGACAGGATTTAGCCGATTTGGCTGCAATGACTAAAGAAAGCTTTATTCGCTCGCTTAAAGAGATGAAGGATTCAGGAGTTATTAAGATTGACCGAAATAGTGTAAATATTCTCAATTTAAAAGCCTTAATGAAAATTAGCGAGAGCTAAACTGCAATTAATCTCTATTTAGAATCAATAAAAATTTCAAAATTTATATTTAATTTTATAACCAAAAACCAATAATTACGGGTCGAAATCCTATAACAGTTTTTGGCGTATAACTATTTTATAAAATGAGGTATATTATTGATATATAACATTTTAATCAAAATTTGATTCTTCTAAACCGACTTTTTCAAGTCGGTTCTTAACTCAATTATTACTTCTAACTATTTCAGTTATTTGGTATAGTTGATATATATCAACAATCTTGTGATTAATATCATTGTTAGCTACATAACAAACAAATATTTTTGCCTATGTTAAAATCAAAAATTAAACACTATTAAATAAATTAAACACACAAAAATTAAAAGGATTATGAAAACGAGATTTATTTTCCACATTTTACTAATGACTGCCGTTATATTTCTAGGTTCATGCGTAAAAGAAGGCCCCGCAGGTATTGCAGGTCTAGATGGCGCTGATGGTGCCGATGGTACTAATGGTACAAACGGTCAGGATGGACAAGTTACATGTTTAGCATGTCACTCAGGTACAACAATTTCAGCTGCACAATTTCAATATGCTGCTTCAACTCACAAAGCAGGCGTTAACGTAGCCTATGCAGGTGGTCGTGTAGGATGTTCTGAATGCCATTCTAGCGAAGGTTTTATTGAAAAGCATGTTACAGGAGTAGCCTCAAGCATGGTTATTTCAATGCCAAGTGCAATTAATTGCGAAACTTGTCATAAGCTACACACTACATTCGCATACACAGATTTCGACCTTCGTGCTGATGGCCCTGTAACATTGAAAATTGGTGGTGTTTTAAATTTGGGAGATGCCAGTAATTTATGTGTCAATTGCCACCAGACCAGAACCAAAGAGCCTAATACGGCAACACCTGGTACAACATTTAGAATTTCAAGTACTCATTATGGCCCACATCATGGTCCTCAGGCTAATGTTTTGGCCGGAATAGGATTTGCACAGATTGCAGGTCCTGTAGAGTATCCTGTTCAAGGAACTTCTAAACATCTTGTTCAAGCATCTTGTACTGTTTGCCATATGGGTGATTATGTTGCTAAACAAGGTGGTCATACCTGGAAACCTAGCTTAGCTTCTTGTCAACCATGTCATACTACCACTACTTTTGATTTCGGCGGAGTTCAGTTTGATACTGAAGAAAACCTTGTAGAATTGCGTGATCTGTTAATAGAACTTGGCGTTGTTGAATGGATAGAAGCAGACCTAGCTTATGAGCCAATTGTCGGAACTTATCCAATGGTTCAAGCACAAGCCTATTTTAACTGGATTGGAATAGAAGAAGATCGTAGTTTAGGTGTTCATAATCCACAATATGTTAATGCATTACTTACGAACAGTATTGAAGCGATGAAATTAGCAGTTGCTGCATTACCTTAGTTTTAATGCATTAAAATTGCTTCCTAAAACTGCATAGAAAGAATAATCATTTTTTTCAAACGAAGAAATGATTATTCTTCTATTAGGTTTTTCTGTCTGTCGCACGGTAGACGTCTGATAAAAAATAAAATAAAATAACAAATAGATGAAAAAAATTATAATTCTTATTGGAGTCTTGTTTTTCTTTTCGGCTTGTCAGTACGAAGTCATCAAACTTCCAGATGTAGTGCCACCGCCGCCCATTGACACAACTGTAGATTTATCCTTTGTTAATGAGATAGTTCCAATATTCACAACTGGCAATGCATGCACACTTTGCCATGCTGCCGGGAAAACTGCTCCTGATCTGTCAGCTGCGAATGCTTATCAAAGTTTGATAAATGGAGGATTTGTTGTAGCTAATAACCCTGAAGGTTCTAAAATTTATACATATCCAAAACCAAATGCATCAACGCATGTTTGGAAACATTATTCAGCATATCAAGCAGAACTGATATTTACATGGATAAATCAAGGTGCCCAAAATAATTAAACAGAAAAATTATGAAACGAGCCATAAGAAAATATCTTTCATATAATGAGGAAAAATATTTTGGCGAGTTCCATGTGGCCAAAACATAAAATTATAAACACATGAAAAAAACAATATTTAGCATCTTAATCGTTTTTTCTTTGCTTTCTTCTGCTTTTTGCCAGGATGAGGCTGAACAAAAGGAAAAAGATAAGCCGGTACGCTCTCCTTGGAGTAGCGGTATTTTAATCGACCAACAAACTTCTCTAATACCTGAGGTTAAAACATTTGAGTCAGTAATTCAACATCGTTTCGGAAGTATTCAAAGCGACTTTTCAGATTTATTTGGAATTTATTCTCCTGGCGCAAATCTTAGACTTGGGTTTAACTATGTAATTCTTAAGAATGTTCAAATTGGATATGGTTTAACAAAAGGAAGAATGTATAACGATTTTAACCTTAAATGGACTCCATTTGAACAAACTAGGGAGAATAAAGTTCCTGTTTCGATTACATTATATGGCAATTTTGCCATTAGTGGAAATTCGGATAATTCATATGGATTGAATTATGAATTTGGAGATCGACTGTCCTCATTTTCGCAACTAATTATTGGGCGGAAAGTAAACGATGCCATAAGTCTGCAAACTGCTGTTAGCTTTTCTCACTATAATTGGGTAGGTGTTGGTATGGATCATGATATTATTGCCTGGCATTTAGCCGGAAGGTACAAATTTTCAGACCAGTCGTCAATAATATTTAATTATGATTTACCACTTGAGATTAAGATAATTTCAGAACAACGTGAGTTCACCAATCATCCAAAAGCAAATTTATCTATTGGTTATGAGGTTTCTACAGGTACGCATGCTTTCCAGTTTTTTATAGCAACTGCAACAGGTATTGTTCCACAAGATATAGTATCTAATAACCAAAGTGAATGGAAGAATGGTGGTTTTGCATTTGGATTTACAATGAACCGTTTATGGGGGTTTTAAAATATAAGACGTTTGCAATGAGAGCGAGACTAAATCTTTAGCTTTTTCAAAAACGTTTGGTAATTTAAAATTATTTGTAAATTATAACAAAGTATAAAATGTTGAAAGAAATAAAACAAAGGGGTATAAATAAGTGCTCCTTTGTTTTAATTTACAGGATTTCATTAAAATAATATCTATGAAAACGATAAAACAGTCCTGGTTTATAGTAATTTTTCTAACAGTATTTGGCGCATATTTAACTGCACAGGCTCAGGAAGAGGCAACAGTTATTGACCCTTATACTTATGAGCAAAATGAAACTTGTTTGAAATGCCACGGACAGAGCGCATATTTTTATTATAATAGTGGTGTTGAGCACGATGTAAAGCAACGCATGAACCCCTATTATATAGTTGATTCTGCCGAGTATTACCAGGCTAATCATCGTACTTTTGTATGTATCGACTGCCACTCTTATGAATATGAGGAGTTTCCGCATTCAGGGCAATTACGAATGGAACCTAAATTTGGATGCCTTGATTGCCATGCAGGAGATGAAGCGTATGCCAAATATAAGTTCGAACAAATTGATGAGGATTTCCAAAAAAGTGTTCATTCAACAAAGCATTCAGAAGATTTTACTTGCTCAATGTGCCATAATCCACACACCTATAAAATTAATGCACGTACTAGTGAAAACATGGCTGATTTCATTTTGTATGATAATGAGATTTGCTTAACCTGCCATGCTGATATTTCGAAATATCAATTGTTAACAACCACCGAAAACGCGAGCGTGGTAGAAACTCATAACTGGCTCCCAAATCAGGTTTTGCATTTTAAAAATGTACGTTGCATCGAGTGCCACACAGAAATAAATAATGATATTTTGGTGGCTCATAATGTATTGCCAAAAGAACAAGCAGTAAAACTTTGTGTGAAATGTCATTCAAAAGATTCACGACTATTAGCATCACTATATAAATATCAATTTACTGACGAGCGAAGTAAATTGGGTTTTTCGAATAAAGCTATGCTTGACGAAACTTACGTAATTGGAGCAAACCGAAATTATTATTTGAATGTAATAAGTATTGGATTGTTCGGACTTACTTTGCTTGGATTATTTATTCACGCAATATTACGCATCATCTTTAATAATAAGCGCCATGAGTGAAAAAATTTATTTATACCCTGTTTGGATAAGACTTTGGCATTGGTTTAATGCAATTCTGTGTTTACTTCTTATAATAACCGGAGTAAGTATGCAATATTCTGATCCTGCATATCCTATGATTAGATTCGACTGGGCAGTATCTATACATGATATATCCGGAATCATTCTAGCAATTAATTATATCTTGTTTACAATCGGAAATTTGTTTACTTCCAACGGACGGCATTATATTTTTAGGAAAAAGTTATTAAAAAATCTTATTGTACAGGCTAGGTATTATGCTTTTGGAATTTTTAAAAGAGAAGATCCTCCTTTTCCGATTTCTGAAAAATCAAAATTTAACCCATTACAAAAATTCAGTTATATTGTAATAATGCATGTTATTGTGCCATTAGTTGCAATTAGTGGTATAATGCTTTTCTTTCCGGAGATAATAGTATTTGATGTATTTGGAAGTAAGGCATTGCATATCACTGATATTATCCATGTGATAATGGGCTTTGTTATTTCCTTATTCTTAGTAATACACATATATTTTTGTACAATTGGTCTTACACCAATTAGTAATTTTAAAAGCATGTTTACAGGTTTTCATGAAAAACATTAATAATTGATTTTAAATCCATAGAACGAATCAAATACTATATTAAATTGAAACTCAGGACAATAACTAATAAACGGTTAATACTACTCTTTCTATTAACTTCTTTTATGGCAATTACCAAGGCATATTCACAATCAAACGAAGATTGTATGATGTGCCACGAAGACCGTGAATTAACAACCGAAAGGAATGGTAGAACAGTCTCTGTATTTGTACAAGAATCAATTCTCAATAGATCTCCGCATAAAGATGTTGAATGTGTAGCTTGTCATATTGACGCAGCTGTTGAGGATTTTCCACATCCTGAAAAACTGAATGTTGTAAATTGTGGTAGTTGTCATACGATTCCGGAAATGCAGTTTGCTAAGGGAATACATGGAAAAGCATTAAGCCAAAATGAGCCTTATGCTCCTGATTGTAAAGAATGTCACGGACGTCATGATATTCTATCTTCTTCATTACCAGATTCTCGCACTTATAAAATGAACATTCCGATTCTTTGTGGAAATTGCCATAAAGAAGGAGCTCCTGTAGCCCGAATGTATAAAATGACAGAGCACAATATCCTTGAAAATTACAGTCAAGGTATTCATGGTAAAGGATTATACGAAAGCGGATTATTTGTTACGGCAACTTGTAACGATTGTCATGGAAACCATTATATTTTACCTTCTAAAGATAAAAATTCTTACGTAAATACATCTCGGGTGGCTAAAACCTGTATGAAGTGCCATGTAAGAATTGAGCAAACACACAGAAAAGTAATTAAAACTGAGTTATGGGAGAAACAAGCTGGCGCAGTTCCGGCATGTACTTCTTGCCATCCGCCGCATAAGGTAGAATATCAGAAAAACAAAGAAAGTTTATCGAGTCTAAGTTGCTTGAAATGCCATGATAAAAATTCTTCTCAAGGAGAATTTCTTTTAAAGCAGAATGGTGATACAATTCAGTTTGATAAAACACATTTAGACAATTCAGTACATTTTAATATACAATGTTCTGAATGTCATGCAGATGTATCAGCTAAGAGAAAACGGCCATGTGAAACTGCTAAAGTTGTTGATTGTTCCAATTGTCATATACAAACAGCTAATCAATATTACGAAAGTGGACATGGCAAGGCGTTTTTAGATAAAAAAGAAGATGCTCCTTCATGTATTTCATGCCATGGATCGCATAAAACAAAATCAAGATTAGACGAAAGTTCACCAATATATCGAGCTAATATTCCTAAACTTTGTGGGTCATGTCATGCAGAAGATGGAAATGCCAATAAAGAGGCAGAATTAAAAGAAGTGAATGCATTCTCTGATTATTCAAAAAGCACACACGGACAAGGATTAACTTCTAAAGGGTTACTAGTGAGTGCGGTATGTATTGATTGCCATACATCTCATAATGAACTTAAGGAATCAGATACAATGTCTTCCGTTAATCCACGAAATGTGGCCTTAACCTGTGGCAAATGCCATAAAAGCATTTATGATGATTATGTAACAAGCGAGCACTCTATAGCGCAGAATAAGCCGGACAAGATATTCCCTACTTGTTCCACATGTCATGCAGCTCATATGATTAGTGATATTAAGGGCAATAGATTTATGCACGAGATTACATTTCAATGTGGTAGTTGTCATGAAAAATTGTCAAATAGTTATCAGGATACTTATCATGGAAAGGCTTATTTATTAGGCGATATGGGTGCAGCACGTTGTTCTGATTGCCACGGTGCACATCATATATTGGCTGTTGCTAATCCTAATTCAGCTGTTGGGTATAAAAATATTGTAAAAACCTGTAAACAGTGTCATGTTAATGCTACATTAGAATTTACAGGCTATCTGACTCATGCAACGCACAACGATAATAAAGTACTATTTTATTCATTTTGGGGAATGACAGGCTTATTGATTTTTGTATTTGCATTTTTTGGATTTCACACACTAATTTGGTTGCCACGCTCACTTAAGCAAAGAAAATTGCACAAACAAGCAAAAATTGTTGGTAAAGCTAAATATTATCGGCGCTTTAATGCAAGACAAAGAATAACTCATATTTTTGTGATAGTCAGCTTCTTATTGTTGGCATTAACAGGTATGGTATTGAAGTTTGCACACATGGAATGGGCGTCTTGGGTAGTTGATATTTTAGGAGGTGTACGCTCTGCCGGTCGTATTCATAGATTCGGAGCAATTCTAACATTTGGTTATTTTGCTTTTCATGTTTATAATTTAACCCTTTTAAAAATAAAAAGAGGCGTTAGTTTAAAAGGATTTATTTTTGGTAGTAATTCCTTATGGTTTAATAAGCAAGACTGGAAAGATTTTGTTGCTTCGGTAAAATGGTTTCTTGGTAAAGGGCCTCGTCCTGAGTATGGCCGTTGGACCTATTGGGAAAAATTCGATTATTTAGCTGTTTTTTGGGGTGTTGCAGTTATTGGACTGTCCGGCCTTATTCTCTGGTTTCCAGAAATCTTTACTCTTTTCCTACCGGGATGGATGATTAATGTTGCTCAAATTATTCATAGTGATGAAGCTTTATTAGCAACCGGTTTTATTTTTACAGTTCATTTTTTTAATACTCATTTAAGACCAGAATCATTCCCAATGGATACTGTAATATTCACCGGATATGTTCCTTTAGAGGATTATAAAAAGGATAGGCCACGAGAGTATGCAGAGTTAGTTGAATCTGGCGATTTAGATAATGTGGTTGAAGAAATAGAAATATCACCTACGTGGTTAAAAACTGTAAAATTCTTTGGATATTTGTTTTTAAGCGCAGGAATAATAATTGTTATACTAATTATTTATTCTTTGATAGCAGGCGTTTATTAGCATAGATTTTATAAGATAAGAAAGGTGGACTGAAATTTGTATATATAATTAAGTAAAGCAAAATAAATAGATTAAAAACAAAAAACGATGATTATGAGAACATTAATGCTAATAGTTTTGGTTGTGTTTCTTGGAAACAACAACCTAAAAGCTCAAACTGCAGAATATGTTGGCGCTAATAAATGCAAAATGTGCCATAATAAGCCTGCAGGTGGAGCTCAATACGCTCAATGGGCAGATTCAAAACATGCCAAAGCAATGGAATCACTTAATGCTGAAGAGGCAAAAGATCCAAACTGCTTAAAATGCCACTCTACTTACGGAAGTGTTAATGCAGATTTAGTTACCACTTTGAAGGTGACTGAAGGTGTTTCCTGCGAATCTTGTCATGGACCCGGCAGCCTGTATTTTCCGGCTGCAGTTATGAAAGACAAAGCAAAAGCTTTGACAAAAGGTATGATTGAGCCAACAGAGGCAGTCTGTAAAGCTTGCCATAATGCTAAAAGCCCTCATTTTAAAGGCTTTAATTATAAGGAATATGTTGCAAAAATAGCTCATCCTAAACCAGCAGTATAAATTTTATAAAGAACTAAAAAACTCCTTTGTGATTGCAAAGGAGTTTTTTTGTTTATTATATTTTAATTTAAGAGTTGTTGGCTAACCAACATTGCTGATTTGGATTAACTTATCCTGATTCAAGATTTCGATGCCATTATCAATATTAATAATGCCTTCATTCTTAAATTCGCGAAGTATTCTAATAACGCTGTCGTTAGTCATTCCCGTTAATTCGGCAAGTTCTTTTTTAGTAATGCTGGGTAATATTGTATTCGATTCAAATATATCGCGCGATAAATACAAAAGGGCATCTGCAATTCTGCCGGGAATTTGTTTTTGAGTATTACTAATCAAGCGATCGTAAGTGGTCAATGCATTTTTACTCATGTCTTTCATAAAGGCAGCTGCAAATGATGGATTCGTATTGATAATTTTTTTAAAAGTATTCACCTCAATAAGACAAGCTCTGGTATCAACTAGTGCCATCACAGAATAATGATGCTTTTGATCGAAATATAATCCGGGCCCTCCAATAAAATTAGTAGGCTTTATAATTCTAAGAATCAAATTTATTCCACGATAACCTTCAATATACAGTTTTACAAGTCCCGAATTAATTGAAACAACGTGGGAAAGATAAGTTCCCTGCTTTTTTATAATTTCACCTTTTTTGAAATTGATTTCATATTTATTATTGCTTATTAATTCCAGTTCTTGCTCAGATAAAAAGTTAAACATTTCACTTCTTCCTAAACAGCTTGAGCAATTTATCTGATTTTTGTCTTCCCAGTTTAGCATATTATTTGCTGTCTTTTGTTTTTCTATGTGTTAATTAAATCCGCCTTCGATATTTAGAAACTAAGATAATTATTTTTAACTGTCATAAAAGATTAAATTGATATTTATCAAAAAATAATCGTTGCAGCTCTTTGTTTTCAGATTAGTATAGCTTGTTTTAATCGTTTTATATCAAATCGTATTAGTTTTAGATAAACAACAACGATTTATATTTGCCCAATAAAACGAACTATATTTTATACAAACTATTCAAAAAAATAAGAATTGCTATATGACTAAGGAAACTCAAATCTACGCTATGGAGCAGCAAATTTTAATAGTAAATAATATTTTAGATAATTTATGTCCTTCCGAATTATCTAATGATGGGCGTATGTACTTAAACAAGATGAAGAAAAGGATAAAAGAAGATGTGCTAAAGCTTAAATCTCGTCTAACCGAAGCTCACATACAATACAGGTAATGAAGCTGTTAATATGATAAAACTATCATATCTATTATCTTAATGCATTATTTATTTCTTTCATCTTCTTCCGTTTCAAGACCTTTATTTTTGGATTTTTCGACATAATAGACCGAAATACCGATGGATATTACTGCCAAAACTAAAAAAGCAATAATTCGATAGATTACATTTATGGTAGCCAAATCAACAAGAAACAGATAAATCGAAGCAGCGCCCAATGTGGCAATAGCTAAATAGCGATATTTTACCAAACGCAGAAGTATGCTTAAACCAAAATAAATAAGTGCAGCAATTGACCAAGACAAAGTAACATATTCAATTGGCAAGGCTTTTTTTAAGGCATATAATAAAGTGAAAAATAAAATAAGTAAATAAATATGGCGAATAGATTGAGTTTTTAGGGTCAATCGCTCTTGTTGCCAATTAATTATGCGAGCCGAAATACCAGCAACAATAGGGAAAGAAAAATTAATAATATCAGTATGCCCGAAAAAACTGAAATAAACAATGGTCAAAACAATAAACATAATGGTATTCAACACAACAATAATTCTGGAACGAAACCATAAGGCCATTGAAAGGACAAGTAAGCTTTGCACAGAAAGAATAAGAAATATCATCGGGAATTTTAAGATTCCGTAAAAAGTTATACTAATAGCCACAAATCCATATACAGCATATAATGCAGGTGAATATTTCCAAGGTGAATATTTTTTTAAAAGGACTGAATATAAAACACAAAAGACTGAAATTAAAGCAAATAGCATTTGAAAATCGCTCGAAAAAAACAGAGAAGTCAACATTGCCAGTAGAAAAGAGAAGCCTAAACCGTTTAAAATCAATACTGATAATAGAGTTCCACTTTGAATTTTCCCGTTTTGTTTTACAAAGAAAACTATCGAAAAAAGAGAGGCAATTGCAAATAAATAAAACTCGCTATATTGATTATCAGCAACAGCTTTTAATGAAGAGGTTACAAAAGGATTTCCTAAAACCCAAACTAAAAATGAAAAATAAACCAATAATAATGTGTATATTAATGTTTTAGACCATCCAAAACGAAATAAAAAATACACGCTTCCAGCTGCCGCTACTGTTAAGAATGGTAATAAAATATGAGTTTCATTACTTAGAATAGCAGTAATTATGAGAAAAAGCAGAGCTAAATGTGAATGTTTTTCCGATTTAAGTTTGATAGACTGATAAACTTGATAAATAATCAAAATTGATAACAATCCAATTCCAATAAATTTATTTTCAATAAAAGCTTGTATACCAATAAAATGCAATCCTACGGTAACATAAAACAACAGTAATTTTGCAAATAATCCGAAAACAGAAGAAAGATAAGTGTAAGATTTCTGAATTTTCTTAGCAAACAAAATCATAGAAGCAACAAAAGCATATCCAATTAGTGCAGCATAAAAAGGATAGCCTTTTGATTGAACAAATAAATGTAGAAAAACACCTCCAAATAATAAGATAACATTTCCAAACCAAGCTAAGCCATATTCTCCAATATTAGCTTCTAAATAAGAGCTGTCGGTATTTTCTGATTCTCTTAAATCTATATCTTGTTGAGTTTTCTTTTCATTTGCAGAAGCGATTATATCAATACGTTTATCAGAGGCCATACTTCTTTCCAAAGTTGATATTCTGCTTTCAAGTCCTGCGATTTGCTCAACCAGATCAGATAATTCTTCTTTAATATTTTTTTCAGTCATAATTATCGAATTAATAACTTTTCGTAAAATCAAATGTAAACCCTTTTTCTATTTCAGGGTAATTATGCAAAACGTCTATAACTCGATATAACACCGCTAATTAATTGATAAATATCACCTATTTCTTTAATGTAAAAAATTACATTT
>CAZTST010000115.1:0-12155 GCA_964616585.1 uncultured Draconibacterium sp. | reverse complement strand
CAGGCAAAGGAAATTTTGGAGCACTTTTATGTCCTCCATCAATAAAGTCGATTTGACTCTTCCATTTCGAGAAAATATCGTTTAAGTCTTTTTCTTTAAATTCAGGTTTTTCCGAATTTAAATAAATAGTCTCACTGTTTTTTACTCCTTCAGTAAGTGCCTTAGCTTGATTCTCTGCTTTAGTTGGATTTTGTTTTACGAATTCAGAGACTTGTTTTAACATATCCATCCAATTTGATTTTGGAAAATAAGTGCCTCCATAAATGGGCCGACCATCGGGCAAAGCGATGCAATTCAAGGGCCAGCCACCGCTTCCTGAAAGCAATTGAACTGCATTCATATACACTTGATCGATGTCTGGTCTTTCTTCTCTATCCACTTTAATCGCCACAAAATGTTCATTCATATATTTGGCGACTTCTTCGTCTTCAAAACTTTCGTGTTCCATCACATGACACCAGTGGCAGGCAGCATAACCAATACTGATAATAATTAATTTATTCTCCTTTTTAGCTTTATCTAATGCTTCTTTTCCCCAAGGATACCAGTTTACAGGATTGTGGGCATGTTGGAGCAAATAGGGACTGCTTTCGTGAATAAGCTGATTTGTATATTTATGTTCTGTTGAATTCATAGTATTTGATTTCTCATTAGTTTGTGCGCAGGAAGTCATTGAAAGTAAAAGGATAAATATAATCGAATGTATAATTCTCATAAAGGTCTGAAATTATTTATATTTTAGTTTTATCTTTTACTCAAACTTTCCTTGATCTACATCTTTAATAAATTGAATCAATCCTTCGAAATAAGTTTCCTGATCGTCATACATTGACATGTGACTTCCATTTGGACAATGTAAATAGCGTCCTTTACTTACTTCAGAAGCCATCCATTTCATGTGTTCAGGATCCATAGTGTCATAAGCCCCACCAATTGTAAGGGTTGGAACTTTAATCTTTGATAGATCTACTTTCCTATCCCAATTTTTCAATTTGGCCTCTCCTACAACGCCAAATTCACTTGGTCCCTGCATGGTCACATATAAATCGGCATTGATATTTGCAAAAGCCCTATTTACAGGGTTTGGCCATTCCTCTAGTGGCATTCTTAAAACATGCTCAGGATAATAATGAGTATTAATCAACTCAATGTATCTTGGATTTGCATAATCCTGAGCAGCTTCTAAAGCTCTTATTTCAGAAAGTACTTTTGGATCAAGCATAGGTCCTAAAACATCATTTGCATATTTAATATAATCGGGAATGGAAGACATCATATTCGATATTATCAATCCTTTTAAATTATTTTGATATTTCATGGCGTACTCTATGCCTAAAATACCGCCCCAGGAGTGTCCCAACAAATAAAAATTGGTATTATCCAAACCTAATGCTTTTCGAACCTGCTCAACCTCATCAACATATCTATCTATATTCCAAAGGCTACTGTCGGAAGGTTGATCACTAAAAGCAGACTCCAATTGATCGTAATAGTAATATTCTATTTCGACATTAGGTAAATACGAGTCGAATGATTCAAAATATTCATGCGTAGCTCCCGGACCACCATGAAGCAATAATACTTTCATTGTTGGGTTGTTTCCTACTCGCTTAGTCCAAACATTAAATTCACCTCTAGGAGTTTTTATCGGTATAATCTTAACGCCTCCGCTTAATTTGTCATCGCGTTTGGAATAATCTAAATAACTACTTTTTGCAATGGTATCAGTATTCTGAATATTAGAACAACTCTGTAAGATTAGAAATAAGGAAAAAATTAGCACAATATTTTTCATGATGGTTAAGTTTTATTTTTTATTATGTACCTGATTAAAACAATATTATAATTTCTTTTTTGCAATAGTTCAAAATAATAAAACTTAACAATTTATTAACAAGAGCAAAAAGTTGCTTTTTAATATATCTTAAATAAATAGTCTGTTAATCAGTATTTTGAATTATTTTTCTGTTTTTTTGTAATAAATTTAGCTGTTAAGATACTTTATTAGAAACAATCCAAATATGGAATCATTAAAAGAAGAATTTCTCGAAATATTGTCAAATTATCAAGGAATACTATATAAAGTCGGTTTGGTTTATTTTAAAAACAAAACAGACAGAGAAGATAATTTTCAAGAAATAGTATATCAATTATGGAAATCGTATCCAAAATTGCAGAACAAAAATAGTATTGGTTCGTGGATTTATGCTGTTTCAATAAACACTTCAATATCAAGGCTAAAAAAAACTTCAAGAATAGTATTTAGAGAAACGATTCCCGAATTGATAGACAAATCAAATATAATTGATGAATTAGAAAAGAATGAATCGTTGCACTTATTGCTAAATGCTATTTATAATCTTGATGAAATTGATAAATCAATAATGCTGCTATATCTTGAAGAAAAAACTTATGCTGAAATTGCTGAAATAATTGGCATTTCAAACACGAATTGTGGTGTTAGAATAAATAGAGCTAAAGGATTATTAAAACAAAATTTAAAAATTTATTATCATGGAAAATAATGAATTACAAAAAATATGGAAAAGTGTTGATTCAGAAATCAATCAAAAATCCAAAGATGAATTGAAACTATTACTGACTTCAAAAACTAAGCAAACTATTAATAAGTTTCTGGCTATTTTGAGCATCTCAATATTTGTTTCACTAGGTCTATTAATCTGGTTGTCATACACTTCTTTGAATCGGCAAAACGATATTATTTATTTAATTAATAATGCAACTCTTGGATTTGTTACAATAATATCACTTGTTTCTGCTTTGTTTTCATGGCGTAAATTACAAAACAACAAATTCAATCAACCATTAAAAAAATGGTTAGAATTGAGAATAAGTCTTTTGAATAAATGGTTAATGGGAAAATTTAGCAACCTTTATATACTTATAATTCCATTTATTTATGGATTGACAGTATTATCAATTCATGTTTATTTTGAGAATAGATTATTTATTGACGTACTTAACACTGAAGAATCAATAATTGGTCTAATCGTTGGAACTCCATTAGGTCTATTCGTTTCTTATTATGCTGTACGCAAAATCAGAAAATATCAATTACATAATCTTGAATTTCTTAAAGATTTGTATGATCGTCTATGTATTGAGCTCTAAATGGAATAATTATTTATGTATCAAGCGCTTATATGAAGTTCCAGCCACTTTATAATGTCAGTGAAAACTTCCTCACGGTTAATTTCATTTAGCATTTCGTGTCTGGCATCTTCATAAAACTTATAAGTTAAATCTTTTATTCCTGCTTTCTTATAAGTATTTATAACATCAATAACACCTTTTGTATTATCTCCAACAGGATCTTTTGCTCCTGCAAAAAGAAAAATAGGAAGGTCTTTTGAAATCTTTTCAATATTCGAATATTTATTTATATTATTGATTCCATTTAACATATCGTTAAAAAAACCTGCTGTAAAAATTGTTCCGCAATATGGATCGTTAATATATTTATCTACTTCGGCATTATCTCTGCTTAACCAGTCAAAGGCTGTTCTGTTTGGTTTAAAGGCAGTATTAAACTTTCCAAATGAGAGAGTATCGAGCAAAGGGCTTTTTGCCTTTTTGCCTTTTAAAAGGCTTTCTATTTTTGAAACTAATATTCCAATATTTCCTAATAACCCAGGATCTCCGGCAGTTGCAGAAAGAATTACACCATTAATATCATTGGCATAAGAGAAAATATATTCTCTCGATAGCAATGAACCCATAGAATGGCCGAATAAAAAAACAGGAAGACCAGGATGATTTTCTTTAATGATATCGCTTAAGTTTTTCATGTCTTCAACCACGCGACTCCAACCATTGGTATCGGCAAAATATCCAAGATTTTCAATACTTCCTGCCGTTTTACCATGACCTCTATGATCGTTTGCATAAACACCAAAATTACTGGCAGTCAGTGCTTCGGCAAAACGCTTGTATCTATCAGAATGCTCTGCCATGCCATGGCTAATTTGCACTATTGCTTTTAAATCTGATATATTTTCGGGAAGCCATTTGTTTGTAAAAATCGCTTTTCCATCGGAAGCTTGAAATGTAAAGTTAGTTGTAGTCATGATTTTTCTATTATGTTTTATAAAATAAATATGTCAATTTGTAAAATTTAGCTTATTTAAATTATTGTAATACATTCCGTCAGACTTCGACTTAACTCTCGCCGAAGTCTGACGGAAACATCACATTGCTAAATGTTTAAATGCCTCATATACCAAAAAGACCGGCCAAATTATTGCTTTTAAGAATCCTAGTACACCAGCCCAAAAGCTGCAAGCATGTGAAATAAAATAAATTGCTGCTCCAATAAAACCCAATCCATAAAAAGCACTTGATGGTGCTCCTCCGCATGTTTCGTTTTTCATAATTTTCCCAATTTTTAAATTTGTTCTTTTCAAATTTAAGAATTATTTTCATATTTATTTGATTTATTTTGTTCTCCGCCTAATTGCGAATTATGTTTTTTGTTTTTGTTATGCTGAAAAAATATTTCTCTGGAAGTGGGCATTCAACAATCCACTATAAACCCCCTCATTTCGACGACGAAGGAGAAGAATTCTAGATTTAATACTAGCCACCAAAACACCAAAACACCAAAAAATTCACCAAACGAATATTGTTGATTTTTAATACTTCGCGCTCTTTGCGCTTTCCTCTGCGTGCTTTGCAGTTAGGTTTGCTGGTTATGCTTTGCTAAAGAAATAAAATTAAAAGTGAGCTAAAGTTAGAAGTTAATTGAGCTAAAACAAAAAACTGCCTCATTGTCAGTTTTCGCTCATTCAAAATAGATTGTCGATCATTCAAAATAGATTGTCGGTCGTTCAAAATAGATTATTGGTCGTTCAGAATAGATTGTCGCTGCCTCAATGTCAGTTTTCGGTTGTTCAAAATGGATTGTTGGTCGTTCAAAATAGATTGTTAGTTATTCAAAATAGATTGTTAGTTATTCAAAATAGATTGTCAGTCATTCAAAATAGATTATCGGTTAAGCATAATCAATTGGCAACAAAACATAGAATATTTGCATCAAAACATAGATTATCTATTTTCAAAATAAGATATCTAATCAATTGCATATAACCATTTTATTATAAAAAAAACAAAAAATATGATGTATATATATTAATTGTATGTACCTTTAGTCGATTATTAAAAATCCTGTATAAGCATAGGTTATTATTTCTACAATTACTTACACTATTAGCAAAGATTATCGAAGCAAAGATTAAAGGAAACGCGTTAAAGCCGATTAATCATAGTATAATTCCTCACCCAACTATTTCTTAAGGTAAATGCTCTATAAAGCTATAGAAATATAAGCTGGCATATAAGGGATAAATTGTTAAACTAAATAAATACATTATGAACAAAAAACAAATTAACAAAAGTAGAATGTACTTTGCATGTGATTTGATTTTAGACAATCACAACGATTTAATTAGTACTATGCCCGAACTTCAGGCGGCTCACAACTTATTAAAAAACAAATTAGTTTTAATTGAGCAATACCGACAGGTACAAGAAGTGGATAGCAGCGGATTAACTATTAACAAAACCAAGCTACGTATAGAATTAAGCAATTCTATTTTACAATTTTCCGATGTTTTAAAAACTTACTCTACCATTATTAAAGATGATGTATTAAAAAACAAAGCCTGGTATAATAGCAGCCATCTTGTACGTTCGAGCGATCCAATAATATACGATATTGGTTTATTATTATATAATCTGGCATTGCCATTAAAAGTCGAATTGGAACGTTTCACTTTAACACAGGCAGTTTTTGACTCTATGGAAGTTCTATTAAATAGTTTTAAAAAGGCTATACCCGAAAAAAGAATTGCTACCGGAACATCTAAAATTTCTACCGCAAATATTAAAGAAACATTTGCAGCTCTGGATAAACTTTTAAAAGAAGAGATGGATATATTAATGCTGCCATTTCAATATATTAATATTGATTTTTATAATGAATATAAAAGCGCCAGAAATATTATAGATTATAGCGGAAGAAGCGAAACAACAACTGAAGAAACATTATAAATTTCTTTATTGATTTTAAAAAGCCTTATTGTTTTTTGCCGGTTTAAAAGATTTGGGGGAAGTGGTGGGGCTTTTTTTTACCGGAATGTCAGTATAAACCAAGTTTATGAATTGAATTATTTATTATAATTACATTTTAACATATGGTTCAGTTTCGTCCGGAATAGTGGTTCAGTTTGATCCGGAATTAGTGGTTCAGTATGCACCGGAATAATCAATTTCATAAACCATTTGAACTATTTCTATTAGTTTTATTTAAACTTAACATATATTATTCAATCTAAAAAATATTTAAATAATAGTTGATAGTACAAGGAGTCTATAGTATTCTTTTTGTGCGAATTTCATACCATAATCAAGCATAGAACCTAATAATAATTTTATCATTGCAGTTCCCTGCAGGGTATTATTCAATAATTAGTGATAAATAGTTTAGTTTCACTTTTTACAATAGTGAAACTATTATATTAGTGAGGTCGAATAAGATTATTGGAAGGATATCATTTTTCCCATATCACACTAATCATATAATTAAAAGGGGATACATATAAGCAGTATTCATAAAATGGCGAATCGGGTTCATCGTCCTTCATTTCAAACCAGTCCGATTTCCATATTTGTTGTGTTTTCTCTTCCCCATAGTAACGTATCCCTTTCTGAAAAACTTCCTCGGCAACAGTTCCTGACGGAGGAGGCAATCCTTTACTAAATAAAGAATAATACCGCCAATCATCAGATTTCTTAAACCACTTCATCTTATTATTCTGACAGCAAACAACAAAAATAGGGTGGTTTCCATTATTTTTCTTTACAAACTTAAGTATCGTTGCAGTTTTACTTACTTGAAATCGATTTGCCAAATATTCAATGACTTTATGGTTAAATATTTTACCACTACATTCTTTATGAAAGAGTTCCATTGGCATTAAGAACTCTGCCGCAAATTCATTTGCCTCAATCTCGATAGGGTTGTAATTGGTGTTATACCAATGGTTTAAAGTCTCGTCATTATCGCTAAATCCACTTTTCACGTGTTTGTGCAATTCAAAATGACCTAATTCGTGGGCGAGAATAAACCTCTTTTTTGCAGGAAAATCTATTAATGAATTGATTGTGATAATTCCAATATTACCTTTTATTAAAATTCTTCCATCTGCACCTTCAATTTCTTCTTCTTTTATAATAATATTTTTGCTCTTTATTATTATCTCAATAGGAATTTGCAACGGGTCGGTAATTCCACACTCCTCATAAATTTTTTGTGCTGCAATTACCGCCTTACTCATTATCAGTATTGTATTCTTCTTCAATTTTACTCAAAAAATCTAGGAGCTCAGAATCTAAAATTATAGACTTTTTGTCTTCCTCTGAAACCACATTTAGATTTCTAAACATTGGTTGCAGTTCAGCAAATTTCGATTTAGCAAATATTTCATCTGCTAAACTTTTGTATTTTTCAATGTTAGAGTTAATGCCATTCCTGAGATTTAAAAGGAATAGCAATACACGATCATGTTTTGCCTGATTTAGTTCTGCTTTAGACTGTGTTCTTAACTGACGAAATAGCAACATGTTTTTCTGAACAATTTGATCAATATTAATAACCTCATCTTTCAAAAGCCCATCATCTTCTTCTTGATATTTAACATCTAGAAAAAGGTTGAATAAATTGTCCAACAATATGTATTTCTCTATATTTTCTGAATTTTGCATACTACTTTTATTAGGCAGTTAATTCTTCTTTATAGTTTGATAATTTTCTAACCAATTTCTTCCTTAACACATAGACCTGCTCTATTGAAAGACTCATTTCTTCTGCAATTATTGAAAAACCAGCTTTCTCAAAATATCTTATTGTAAAATAGTAAAGATTATCATCATCTTTTGAAACCTCATGAGCTAGTTCAATTAGCCTTAGGTAAACTTGTTCGTTACCATTAATCTGTTCAAGTGCAATTTGCGATAGATCATAAATATCACTAGCATCTCTTTCATCAAAAATCGGCAAACTGTCTTTTTTTTCTTTATAACTCTTAACTTTATCAGAAATCAATTTATTTGCAATCCTTATTAGTTGTTCTGTAAGGCTGTATTTTTCAAATTTCCAATCCCATCCATTAGGATCATAAAGCTTCTTTATGGATTCACCAACATAGTAATCAATAGCATTCATGCCTAAATTCTTTTCTCCATGAGCACCATTCTTTGTTCTGTCTATCAATGAATTAAATCGAAGTCTTGCTTTCACATGATGTGTAAGTTGTTTTATTGCTTCAAGAACATCTTCATCTTGAAGTTTATGCAGCTTATTTAAAACTAACTCGCGTCTATTCATATTGTGTATTCATTCTTATAATAACCAGTAAAAAAAGTTTCTGGTCATGACCAATAATTGAATTTGCTGGTTATTATACTTACAAAGTAACAATAAAAAAAATAGTTATGAAAGAGAATGAAAAAAAACAGAAAGAAGAACATGAAAATCATGTTTTTAAATTAATTGTGAATGGCAGAGAAAAGCAATGGGCTGAAAAAACCATTACGTTTGAACAAGTGGTGATTTTAGCCTTTGGTAGCTATGACAATAACCAAAATAAGGTTTATACGGTTACTTATGATAGAGGGCCTCATGAAAATCCAGAGGGCTCTATGGTAAAAGGGGATAGTGTGCTAATTAAAAATAAAATGATATTCAATGTCACAGCAACTGATAAATCATAGTCCTGATTTGAAGAGACTCAGAGACGAAGGGTATGAAATCGAAACAAAAGGTGGATATTTAGTTATCCACCACATACCCTATGTAAATAGTAAACGAGAAATTAAATACGGTAAATTAATTTCAACACTAACGCTAAGTAATAATAAAACCATCAAACCTGATAATCATGTTATCAGCTTCATGGGGGAATATCCCTGCAACAATGATGGAACCATTATTACAGCTATACAGCATGCTAATCCTAATCAGACATTATTTGACGGCTTAACAATGAACTATTCATTTTCAAATAAGCCCCAAGGCGGCTATGCAGATTATTTTCAAAAGGTGAAGCGGTATGCTGAAATTATTACTTCTCCTGCAAAGTCTATTGATCATTTAGTTACTGAAAAAACGTTCAAAGTAATTAGCGGAAAAGATGAAGAATCTGTATTTAATTACATTGACACAAATTCCAGCAGAGCTAATATTTATCATATAAATGAAAAATTCAAAGGTCAAAGAATAGGCATCATCGGCCTTGGGGGAACAGGGTCATATATTTTGGATTTAATTTCAAAAACCCCTGTTGATGAAATACTGTTGTTTGATGGAGATGAATTTCTTCAGCATAATGCCTTCCGATCTCCTGGTGCACCATCTGTTGAAACGCTAGATAAACAACTTAAGAAGGTAGATTATTTAGCTTCAATTTATTCCAAAATGCATAAAGGAATTAAGGCACACGCGGTTTATGTATCAGAAGATAACATTGAGTTATTAAATGACCTTTCCTTCGTTTTCATTTGTATTGACAGTAATAGTGCAAGAGGCATGATAATTTCCAAACTCCAGCAACTAGGAATTACCTTTATTGATGTTGGTTTGGGAGTAAACATTGCTGATGAGAATCTTATAGGTACTGTTAGAGTAACTGTTGGAACTTCATTAAAAAATGACCATATTCCCACGAGGATTGGAATTGAAGATATTGATGAGAATGAATATTCGACAAACATCCAAATAGCTGACTTAAATGCGTTGAATGCTCTAATGGCAGTAATTAAATGGAAAAAAATGAGCGGTTTTTATCAAGATTTAAAAGAAGAATATCATTCTACATATACTATTAATACAGCCCAACTATTAAATGCAGACCTTAAAGCATAAATTCGTTGAATTCATTCCTGATTCTCTTGAAGATGGTGTTTTGTATATTTCGATTGAATATTGCACAGCCATACACAAGTGTGTGTGTGGCTGTGGTAATGAAGTAGTAACGCCCATTTCTCCAACTGACTGGAACCTTTCATTTAATGGAAGAAGTGTTTCACTTAGTCCATCAATTGGGAACTGGAACTTCAAATGCAAATCTCATTATTGGATTATAAACAACAAGATTATATTTGCTAGAAAATGGGGCAATTGGAAAATTGATCTAGAAAGGAAAATGGATTCTAAAAGAAAAAAGAAATATTTCAATATTCATAAGAGAAGAAAGGGTTGAAAATATTCTAGTTAATTGTGCAAATGTCAACGGCAATATGCAAACCATATATTAATTGCCTATACTATTTCTTTAACGCTTTTTTGATACCTCTTTCTAATTCTTTGCGATTCTCTATTCCATTTAATTCCATATCGCGAATAAATGAAATTATTTCATCCATATCAGTTTCTTTCTTAAGAAGCCTTGAAACAATTGTATATAGAGAGGCAATGGATTTATTATATATGCGAGATATGCCCTCTGAAGTTACTTTATACCCTTGTTTATCTTTAAATTGAAAGTCGTACCTCAAAGATTCTACATTATTTTCAAGTCTTACATATTTTATAAGCATACCATCATCGACCCATTTTGGTAAATAATAATCGTCGGCTTTTATTATAAACAGTTCAAAAGGCATACCGAATAGATAGCCAACAACGGCTAACCATATTTCATTAGAAATCATAAATCTTGTAACTAAAGCATCAATACTTTTTGGCCTTCTTGTTTTTAGATTATTTCTGGGTATTAATTGCGAGATTCTTTTATTAATTTTTTTTACTAGATCTTTTTCATTTATGAAAGAGTCAACCGTGTGCCGTCTTTTCAAAAGGGTTTTAAAAGAGTCTAATTTTTTGTAATTTTCAAAATCTATATTACTTGGGCTAATAAGCCCATTAAATTCATCAAACAAATAAATTAGTATTTCCTTATTATTATTAAATGCTGTTTCATATTCAATCTGTGTAAAAGATTTCCCCGATTTCTTATCGACACTTCCGTACCTCATACCTATTATTCCAATATAAATATCAGATTCTCGAGCATATATTATGCAAGTATCCAAAGGCGCAGAAGTCCTTGCACCAAACTCTTCCATTCCCGTTATTTCCGTGTTATAATTTTTTAATAACTGCCAAACATATTTACGGTGTGGAAGCAGATCAATATATGTCGATGATACAAATATTTTTTTCATAAAAGGCCTGTTAAATATCAATTTCAATTATTTGCCCCAAATCAATTTCAAAATATTTTTGAGTGGAAAACCAATTCCCTTTTCTTTTAATAATATTAATTCCTTTTATCTCAAAAAGCATAGTTGGAGCATCTTTATGATACCCATTTCTAAAATGAACTAAATCGAATGTCTTGAAACTTCTGTCTTTATTCATTAACCTTTTAATCCAAAAAGGTTTGTAGCCTCTGTATTCAGAAGTTTTTTCACCACTCTTGATTTGATTGAAAAACTCTTTCTTCAAGATCAGGTATAATATCTTTTTATCTTTAAGAGTCATTATGCGCTCGCTTCCACAATTGCAATTTCATCCTCCGTTAATTCATACAATTCATAAACCATTTGGTCAATTTCTTTATCAGTGTTATCTATTGTAGCTTTTAATTCTTGGGCTTTTTTAGCTTCTGTAATGAAATAGGTTTCCCATTCAGCTTCATCAGATAAGGACAGTTTTATTTTCTTTTTTGCCAACTCTTTAATAAAGTCTGAATAACTAAGTTGATACCAATCTTGCAGCTTTTTAGATAGTTCTGTAAGTTCAAATTTTCTTTCAATGATTCTCTGAAACTTTTGAGATATTTCTAGCAGTTCTTTGTTTAACGAAAGCATTAAATCCGCTTTTTCAATAAAAGGAATTTGATATTCTATCTTTTTAAGTTTTGGCAAAGGAAAAGGTTCTAAATATTTGGTTTTAAATGTAAAAAACCCACCCCTTAAAACATAACCCGTGCTACTTAAGTAAAACCATAATAAACTAGAATTTAATATAGCTAACCAAAACCGAATATCTTCAATATTGCCATTTTTTTTTGTTAGTGTGTAACACTTAGTATTATGATACAGGTTATTTGTATCTAATGTCATATTAGTTCCTA
>CAZTST010000114.1:0-12221 GCA_964616585.1 uncultured Draconibacterium sp. | reverse complement strand
TTGATTTATTAGCAGAGCGTGGCTTGCTGATTTCCAAACGCAAACGCAGAGGTTCTTTAAGGGTTGTGATTAGATTTAATTTTTTCCCACTAGTTTCACTAGTGGCTATTCAAGTTTTATCCCTTTAGGATAATTTATTGACTTTTTGCAGTAGACTTAGTATATGTAATAAGAAAAAGGCTTAAATACCAGTATTGAGCGTAGTCGAAATAAGGTCAATTTCGCGCGAAGCATAATCGCTGCTAAGCTTAAAATTTAACGGATAAGGTTGCGTGTTTCTAATTTCCTACACGCATACTTGAAAAAATCATCATTAATTTAAGAAAACCTTATTTTTGATTTTTTACCTAGTAGCTTTAAGAATTAATATAATATTCAACCTTATTTCGGTTGCCGTCAACATAGATATTATCTTAGTTTTCTCAAAAGCAAAAAAAAGACTGCCTTTTCAGACAGCCTTTTTCAAATGAATAAGAAACAGTAAATTAATTTCTAAAGTTTTTCAACTCTTTTTTTAGTTTTTTCAATACATCCTTAGCTTCTGATTTTAAGCGTAGAATCTCTTTTTCAGCTTCTTTGCGAACAACTTTAGCAGCTTTTTTGGCTTCTTTTTCAAGCTCAGAAAATTCAGCACCTAAAACGTCACCAACATTTTTAGCGCTGTCTTTTAATTGGTGCGTAGCTTTGTCTTTATCCCAAGTGCTTTGCTTTATATTTGCTTGAGCAGCAGCTAAACGTGCAATCGGTACGCGGAATGGGGAACAGCTTACATAATTGAATCCTAATGTATTACAGAATTCAACTGAACTTGGCTCACCACCATGCTCACCACAAATACCAATTTTAATATTTGGTCTTGTTCTGCGTCCTTTTTCAACAGCAATTTTCATAAGGCTACCAACTCCAACTTGATCCAACACTTGGAATGGGTCATATTCGAGCAAACCTTTTTCAAGATAGATTGGAAGGAATTTTCCGGCATCATCGCGAGAATAACCAAAGGTCATTTGTGTTAAGTCGTTTGTTCCAAAAGAGAAGAACTCAGCAGACTCGGCCATTTCATCAGCTGTTAATGCAGCACGAGGAACTTCAATCATAGTACCAACCATATAATCGATACGATCGTTTCTTTCTTCGAACACTTTTTCAACGGTTGAACGTACTATTTGTTCCTGTAATTTCATCTCAGCTTTTGTTCCTGTTAAAGGAACCATAATTTCAGGTTTTGTTGTAATGCCTTTTTCTTTCAAATTAAGACAGGCTTCAATAATAGCGCGTGATTGCATTTCTGTAATCTCAGGATAAGTATTTCCTAAACGACAACCACGATGTCCGAGCATTGGATTAAATTCGTGTAATCCATCTACTTTTGCTTTTATATCTTCTACAGATATGCCCATTTCCTTAGCCATCTCTTTTTGGTTTGCTTCTTCGTGAGGAACAAATTCATGTAAAGGTGGATCGAGCAAGCGAACAGTAACAGGTAAATCGTGCATAGCTGCAAAAATTCCTTCAAAGTCGGTGCGCTGTAATGGAAGAAGTTTATCCAAAGCTTCACGACGACCAGCTTCATCATCAGCAAGAATCATTTCACGCATTGGACGAATCTTATCTTCTTCAAAGAACATATGCTCAGTACGACAAAGGCCAATTCCTTGTGCTCCAAAATCGCGAGCAACTTGTGAATCGTGTGGAGTATCTGCATTGGTACGAACCAGCATTACAGCATACTTATCAGCCAAGATCATTAATTCGCCAAAATCTCCACTTAGTTCAGGTTTTATAGTATCAATTTTACCTTCGTAAACTTCACCGGTTGAGCCATTTAACGAAATCCAATCGCCTTCTTTAAATGTTTTGCCATCGGCAATCATGGTTCTGGTTTTATAGTTGATTTTAGCAGCACCTGCACCGGAAACACAACATTTTCCCATACCACGAGCTACAACAGCTGCGTGAGAAGTCATACCTCCACGAGCAGTTAAAATTCCGTTGGCAATATTCATTCCTTCTAAATCTTCAGGAGAAGTTTCGATACGAACTAAAATTGTGTTTTTGTATTTTTCACACTCATCGGCAAAGAAAACAATTTGACCGGTTGCTGCTCCAGGAGATGCAGGCAATCCTTTAGAAATAACATGTGCTTTATCTATTGCCGTTTTATCAAATACGTTGTGTAATAATTCATCTAATCGGTTAGGCTCAACTCGTAATAATGCTTCTTTTTCGGTAATCATACCTTCTTTAAGCATATCCACGGCAATTTTTACCATAGCTGCACCGGTACGTTTTCCGCTACGAGTTTGCAACATCCATAATTTACCATCTTGAACAGTAAATTCTAAATCCTGAATATCTCTATAATGTATTTCAAGATTATTCTGAATAGTGTTTAATTCTTTATAAATAGAAGGCATTGTTTCTTCAAGAGAAGGAAAGCTAGCAGCACGAACTTCTTCAGTTACACCTGCTAAAACAGCCCAACGTTTTGAACCTTCTAAGGTAATTTCCTGAGGAGTACGAATACCTGCAACAACATCTTCGCCTTGAGCATCGATTAAATATTCTCCATTGAAAATATTTTCGCCTGTTCCGGCATCACGTGTAAAAGCTACTCCTGTTGCAGAGTTTTTACCCATATTACCAAAAACCATTGCCTGAACGTTAACAGCAGTTCCCCACTCAGAAGGAATATCATTTAATTTACGGTAATAAATTGCGCGGTCGGTCATCCAGCTATCAAAAACAGCCATAACAGAACCCCATAATTGCTCCCAAGGATCATCCGGGAAGTCTTTTCCTGTTTGGTTTTTAACAGCAGCTTTAAAACGAGCAACCATATCTTTTAGGTCGTCAACAGATAAATCGTTATCGTCTTCAACACCTTTTTCTTCTTTAATATGATCCATGATTTCTTCGAAAGGATCAATGTCAGTTTTTGACTCTGGTTTCATGCCCATAACAACATCACCATACATCTGAACAAAGCGACGGTAAGAATCCCAAGCAAAACGCTCGTTACCAGATTTCTTAGCAATGCCTTCAACAGCTTTATCGTTTAAACCTAAATTTAAAACAGTATCCATCATACCGGGCATAGAAGCACGAGCGCCGGAACGAACAGATAATAAGCAAGGATTTTCTTTGTCGCCAAACTTAGTGCCCATCATGTCTTCAACAGCTTTTACAGCTGCTTCTACTTCGCTTTTAATCATTTCAATAGCGAAATCTTTTCCTTTTTCGTTGTAAACCGTACAAACTTCGGTGGTAATTGTGAAACCCGGAGGAACAGGAACACCAATTAAATTCATTTCGGCAAGGTTAGCTCCTTTACCGCCTAGAAGGTTTTTCATTTTTGCATTACCATCGGCTTTTTTATCACCAAATAGGTACACATTTTTCTGCATGTTGTCTTTAGCCATTTTACTAAATTTTATATTAAATTTCGATTTGTTAATATCTGATTATCAATCATTTTAATTATTTACAAATATGAAATTAACTCAAAAAATGGAGTTAATAACAGGTTTTTTATTCATTTTTCGGAAGGGCAAATTTACAAATTATATAACATTAATTTTAATAATATTTTATCTCATTTTATCATAAATGCATTTTTCTTCCTAAATAACATTTCTCGCTGATTATCATCTATATACAGAAATACATAAGAACATTAAAAAATAACTTTTTTGGGTGACTTATTCAAAATTAATTGTTAATAAAATAGATAAACACTAGTATTCTTCTTCTATTAATTACTGTAATTTAACTCTTTGAAAATAAGAGTTTATTAATATGATAGATAATTTAGGAATTCTACTTATTGTTTTGATTTTTGTGATTGCCATTTTGTTGATTACGATTCTATTTTTGCAGCGACAAGTAAAAAGATATAAAATCAGCAGCTCAGATACATTACAAAGTCTTAACCTTAGTAAGTCTGAATTTTGGTCGTCAATATCACATAACATCCGAACTCCAATGAATGGTATTGTGGGTTTGATTGACTTATTGAAAAAAACTGAAATTTCTAAAGTGCAGAGTGAGTACATGGAAGATTTGGTTATTTCTTCGAATAATCTATTAACTGTGGTTAATAATTTGTTGGATAGAAGCCGCTTAGCCTCAGATGACATCGAACTTGATTCGGTGCCTTTTAATATTCATGACGTTATTTACGGAATTGGTGATTTAGTAAATCACGATATTGCCAAAAAGCAATTAGAATTATCAATTTATGTAGAACCAAAAATTCCAACTACACTCTTAGGAGATCCCATTCGAATAAAAGAAATATTGCTCAATATGATTAACAATGCCATTCGATATACGGAAACTGGTCAAGTGGTTATATTTGTTGAACGGATAGAAAACGCTGTGGATGAGGTAATAATAAAATTCAAAGTTGAAGACACAGGAATTGGCATGAGCATGGCCAAACAAAAAGCACTTTACAATACGATTACTCGTATGGAAAGGCTACGCTTCCTCGATTCAAATGAGCCGGGAATTACGCTTGCTGTAACACGTAAAATATGCGAGTTGATGGGTGGTGAAATGGGCTTTAATAGTTCAGAAGGTGATGGCAGTTCGTTTTGGTTTACAGCTAAATTAACAAAAACTACAAGCCGTATTGATGTTACAAAACCCGATATGAAGATTTCGTATAGCGGATTAAATGTTGTTTTGATTGAGGGCAATTCTATTAGTCGAAAAATAATGTTGAAGTATTTACAAAGCTTAAGCATAATGGCTAAAGATTTTGGCGATCCATCAGAAGCATACAGTTATTTTAACGAAGGAAGTTCTGAATCTACGTTTTACGATTTAGTATTGCTGGATAGAGAATATCGTGATACTCTGGATACTTTTGTAATTAAGAAATTGAAAGGCATCAGACAACTTAGCAAAGCCGATTTGATACTGGTTTCCACTACTGCAAGCCTTTTCCCACTTAAAAATCTCAAAGAAGTTGGTTATTCGGGCTATTTATCTAAACCTGTTAAATTGGCTCATCTGGCAAATGAAATTGGTTCATTTGTTCCTGCAAAATTTAAAGAACTTAATAAAAAACGGGACGGCATTGACCCTAAAGAGTTAAGAATTCTGCTGGTAGAAGACAATTTAATCAACGAAAAAATAGCTAAGACCAGCTTAAATAGACTTGGATATACAGTTGAAGTTTCCCGAACAGGGAAAGATGCAATTTCAAAATACAGACGTTCATCATTTGATTTGGTTTTGATGGATTTGAAAATGCCTGAACTTGATGGTTTTCAGGTTAGTGAGGCTTTACGCAGTATAGATAAAGAATTAAACAAAGTAGTTCAGCCTAAAATTATTGCTTTAACTGCTGAAGATTATCCGGGGATTCGCGAAAAATGTCGTAAGTCGGGTATGAATGGAATGCTCAGAAAACCATTTAATTACAGCGAGTTATCTAATATTTTGGATTTATAAGCGATTGGTTTCAATTAAACGAACAATGTATTCTATCTGCATATCTTTTCCATTAGGATCGTAGCGCTCTTTTAGATTAAATCCAAATATACGTGCAAAGGATTGGTAAAAAAAAGCCCGAAAGCTTCCTCTAAATTCTTTAACTAATTCGTAGGATGATTCACCGGTTTGTCTGTCAATTAGTTTGAGTAAAATGCCTCCTTGCATATATGTGAATTCTTTGAGCTCTTCGCCCCATTCTTCATATATCTCATCTTCAATCTTTTTCATAATTTTTCGCTGCTGTGCAGGATCGGGAGTATTGATTAAAATTTGCTCGTATTCGTGCATTTTGTTTGCAGCAATTTGTGCGTAGGGATATACCTTTATTACATATCTAACTAATCTATCGTATCGTCGAGCTTGATACCTATACTTAAATTTGGGAAAAACTTCAATTTCATCCAATTGTTTTGTTAAAAGAGTATCACCGGAATTGACCACTGCTTCTAAAATCACCGTATCCTTTTTCTGTGCAAATAATGTAATGCCGAAAAAAACAAACAAAATAGCGAATGCGAAAGTCTTCATATTTAATAAATTACCCAAACGAATCACAAAAATAATGCCTAAAACCAATATTTGCCTTAATACTCAATAATTCGATTTACAACTAGGCAACTTTTTGATCCGAAAGATTGTTCTGACAATATTTATCTTCGGCATATTTTCTATCAACTTTCAGTGTTTTCACATCCTTTTTAGATGGAATTTCGAACATGGCATCGCCCATGATAGCTTCCATAATTGAGCGTAAACCACGAGCTCCAATTTTCGATAATAATGCTTTTTCAACAACAAAATCAACAGCGCTTTCTTCGAATTCAAGTTGGATTTTGTCCATATCAAACAATTTGGCATATTGTTTTATCAATGCGTTTTTGGGTTCAGTTAAAATTCTCCGTAAATCTTTTTCATCCAATGGATTCAAATAGGTTACAATTGGAAGTCGCCCAACAATTTCAGGAATAAGACCATAAGCTTTTAAATCGCCCGGAGTAATATATTGCAATAAGTTTTTTTTATCAATCTTACCGGTTTCTTTTTTAGCACCATAGCCTAACATATTGGCTTTTAATCGAGAGCCGATTTTTTTTTCAATGCCATCAAAAGCGCCTCCGGCAATAAACAAAATGTTTTTGGTGTCGACCTGAATCATTTTTTGCTCAGGATGTTTTCGGCCACCTTGAGGCGGAACATTTACTACGGTTCCTTCAAGAAGCTTTAAAAGAGCCTGCTGAACGCCTTCGCCGGAAACATCTCTTGTAATACTTGGGTTATCGCTTTTGCGAGCAATTTTATCCAGTTCATCTATAAAAATAATTCCACGTTCAGCTGCTTTTACATCAAAATCGGCAGCTTGTAAAAGTTTTGATAAAATGCTTTCAACATCTTCGCCAACATAGCCTGCTTCGGTTAAAACAGTAGCATCAACAATAGCAAACGGAACATGTAAGACACGCGCTATTGTTCTGGCTAACAGAGTTTTACCGGTTCCAGTTTCGCCTACAATAATCATATTAGATTTTTCGATCTCAACATCTGCAAACTTTTTATTTTCAGGTTGGGTAATTCGTTTAAAATGATTGTAAACAGCAACTGAAAGCATTCGCTTTGCTGCATCTTGACCAATAACATATTCATCCAGATGTGCTTTTATTTGAACAGGTTTCATCAGTTCTGCTGAATTAAAATCAGGATCTGAATTTAGGCCTTGTAGTTCTTCTTTTAAAATCAAATATGCCTGATCGATGCACGAATCGCAAATATGAGCATTAAATCCTGCAATCAGGAGTTGCACATCATTTTTAGCACGCCCACAAAACGAACACGAATCGGTAATATTTTTTTTTGCCATTTAAATTTTATCTTAAAAAAAACTACCCTAAAACCTAATTGTTTAATGTAGTTCGAAAATTCTTTTATTATTTATTTCGCGCCAAAACTTCATCAATCATGCCATATTCTTTGGCTTCAATCGATGTCATCCAATAATCACGGTCGCTGTCTTTCTCAATTTTCTTGAATGTTTGGCCACTATGATTAGCAATAATTTCATAAAGTTCTTTCTTTAACTTCATGATTTCGCGAGCTGTAATTTCAATGTCGGAAGCTTGTCCTTGAGCACCTCCCATAGGTTGGTGAATAAGAACTCGAGAATGTTTTAATGCTGTTCTTTTTCCTTTGGTACCTGCGCACAATAAAACTGCGCCCATAGAAGCTGCCATGCCGGTACAGATAGTAGCAACATCAGGATTAATATATTGCATGGTATCATATATTCCTAAACCTGCATAAACTGAGCCTCCCGGAGTATTTAAATAAATTTGAATATCTTTTTCAGCGTCAGCACTTTCTAAAAAAAGTAATTGTGCCTGTATTATATTTGAAACATAATCATCGATAGGAACACCTAAAAAGATGATTCGATCCATCATTAAACGTGAAAAAACATCCATTTGAGCAACATTTAGTTGCCGCTCTTCAATAATAGTTGGTGATATATAATTTTGCACCATTGATGTATAACGATCCAAAGTTAATGAACTGATTCCTACGTGCTTGGTAGCGTATTTTCTAAATTCGTTTGTATCCATAATTCCTATGCTTTAGGTGGTTGACTAGCTTTTTTTATAAAATCTTCTAATGAAATTGATTTATTCTTTAAAGATAGTTTTTCTTTGAATAAGTCAAGTAATTTTTTGTCGTAAAGCTGATCGTAAATTTTATTTACTTCTTCTTTATTTTGCATAACAGTATCGACAATACCATCGATTTGGTTCATAAATGTTGTATCTTCTGTTTTGCCACCAAAATATTGACCACCAATAAATCCTTTTATATGTTCGCGAACTTCGGCTGCTTCAACTTTTATTTCGTTTTCTTTAAATATTTTGTCTTGCAATAATTGCCATTTTAAAGAATTTTCGTAGCTGGACCACTGAACTTCAATTTGTTCGGCGTTTAATTTGCCTTCGTTATTAACTAAAACCCAACGTTTCATAAAGTCAACAGGAATTTGAATATTGGCTTTTTCTATAAGCATATCAACTGTTTCCGATGTAAACAATTTATCGCTTTCGCCTTCAAATTGTTTTGCTGCATCTTCTTTAATTTTGGCTCTCAAATCTTTTTCAGTCTTAATTTCAGCCATAGGATAAGCTTTCTTATAAAGTTCTTCGTTTATTTCGGCGGGAATAGTTAAATGAATATTTGTAATTTCAGCTTCAAAATTGGCTTTTAAATCTTCTATCATTTCTTTGGCAACAGCAAGCATAGAGGCTACTTTATCTGTGTCTTTAAAGGCTTTCATTGGATCAAAAACTACAATATCGCCTTTGGATTTACCGATAACGTCATTGGCTACAGTTTTTAATTTGATATCATCAACTATAAATTTTCCTTTATGAGCTATGCCACCTTCAAGAACATTTCCATCTGTATCCAACTGTTTAAATTCAGCTTCAACTTCACAACCTGTAACAACCGTTTCAGGATGAGTATGTTCGCCAAAACGTGATTGAATATCAATAACATAATCATCAAGCATTTTATCGCTTACTTCAATATCGAAATAATTAGCTTTAATTTTATCGTTTAACTCCAAATTAATTTCAGGAGATAATGCAATATCAAAATAAAAGGTAAAATCTTTATCATTCTCCAAATCAACTTTGTCTTCTTTTTCAAGACTAGGTAGTGGATTTCCTAATGTATTCAGTTTATTATCAATAATATAGGTATTTAATTTTTCTGAAAGCAATTTATTTACTTCCTCACCCAGAACAGATTTTCCATACATCTTATTTATAATACCAAAAGGTACTTTACCGGTTCTGAATCCTGGAATATTGGCTTTTTTGCGATAATCGTTTAAGCCGCTTTTTACTTTATCGGCATAATCATTTTCATTAATTTCAACAGTAATAAGTGCTGTTAAATCTCCTGTGCTTTCTTGAGTAATATTCATTGAAAAACTGAATTATTAAAGGATTAAAAATCAAAATATTTACCTTGTTTTAAAGGGCTGCAAATATACGTATTTTTTTAAAAAAAATGGTTTTTTATTTGAGGATTTTGATTGAGAGGATGGCTAAAAAAAGGTCAATTCATTAAATGTTGAGTCTTCTCCGAAAAGTCAGTAAATTATCCCAAAGGGATAAAACTTGAATAGCCACCGGTTAAACCGGTGGAAAAGAAATAAAATCAAAATCACAACCCTGAAAGGGTTGAATATTTAATGTGTTGATATTCAACCCTTTCAGGGTTGCAAGTGCACCTTTCATTCTTCCGTGGGCTTCGCCCACGGCTATTCAAATTTATTCCTTTCAGGAATATTTCATATTTACCCTCATTTTGGTGCAAGCTCAATTTTATAATTCTCAAAACTTTTTGAATAATTATAAATTGATAATTAAATGTTGATAATCAATAGATTAAAATATAATTGTTTTTTTATCTGCTCTGAGATATATAAATTTAAGTGGGTCAATTGCCGCGAAGCGGCTAAATATGAATAGCCGTGGGCGCAGCCCACGGTAATACAATATGCTGATTACCAACCCTGAAAGGGTTGAACTATATTAGAAACACATATGAAAATGTAGCAAAAGATTTTTGGAAAAACGCAGACGTATTTTTATTTAATAAAGCTCCTATAATGTTAATATTCAACCCTTTCAGGGTTGCAATTGCACCTTTCATTCAACCGTGGGCTTCGCCCACGGCTATTCATATTTATTCCCTTCAGGAATATTTTTATTTAACAAAATGTATATAACGTTGATATTCAGCCATTTCAGGGCTGG
This sequence comes from uncultured Draconibacterium sp., assembly GCA_964616585.1. Lineage (GTDB taxonomy): Bacteria > Bacteroidota > Bacteroidia > Bacteroidales > UBA12170 > UBA12170. The sequence goes on along the minus strand of CAZTST010000114.1, from coordinate 1,911 downwards.
GAGTCCATCTCTCATTCTTCCGTGGGCTTCGCCCACGGTTATTGAAATTTTGCCACTTCGTGGCACTTCAATTACCCTAAATTTATATTTTTCGGTGCAGAATAAAAAAGCAATTAAAAATTAATCAAATAGAATGAACTTGGAAAAGGTACAAACAGTCATTGAATTTCTTATCAGCAGATCGTAATGAACCCTGAGTCGAATTCTATCTCAATCATAAGGCTAATCTTCACCCTCCTTAAACTGCTCAAAAAGCTTAGCAATATGAGCCATTAAATTTTTCTCCTTTTCAACATCAAATGAACCGACAACTCTCATCAATTCTTCTCCCATTTCTGTAAGAGACTGAACCTTATGCTTATTGCCGCTAGCAATTAATAATTGAGCTAAAGTCAAGACTTTCTTTTTTGGTCTGATTCTCTCCAATTCAAGAAGTAAGGGGATTATATTTTCTTCAGCATCAAGTAAAATAGCGGGTATTTTGTTTGGATCAATAGGTTGAGAAATCGCAGTCCTTTCTTCTTTTTCTATAATAGAATAGTCGATATGTTCCATCAAATTATTCACTAAAATTCCACAGTCAATAGGTTTGCTGATATAACCACTAAATCCAAAATCAAGTATTTTTTGCTTTTCCTCTGTAAAAGCCGAAGCCGTAACACTAATAATCGGAGTTTCTTTCATTTCAGGATTTTTCCTGATTTCTTCAAAAGTTTCGTATCCATCCATATCGGGCATAAGCATATCCAATAGAATGATATCAGGCTTGTTTTCCTTAAGCAATTCTAAAGCCATTTCACCACTATCAGCTTTTAGGATATCGAAATTGAAAGGCTCCATTAGGCCTTCAAGAACATCTAAATTATTGGCATTATCATCTACAATGAGAATAAGTGCTTTTTCGAAACTTACAGAATCAATATCGGTTAATTGATCTTTGACTTTATTAATCGGCTGATCTATTATTGTCACATTCTTTAAATGCACGGTAAATACACTTCCTTTGCCCGGTTCGCTTTGGACGCTTATCTCCCCTTTCATCAACTTTACAAATTGTTTAGTAATGGATAGTCCTAAGCCGGTACCTTCATATTTTCGGGCATCCTGACCTTCTTTTTGAACAAAAGACTCAAAAATACGTTTTTGTTGTTCTTCATTAATCCCAATACCACTATCTTCAACACTAATAAACAGATCCAGAGTATCGGTTTTTACATTCGCTACTTTAACAGCTAATTTAATTATACCTTTATCGGTAAATTTAATGGCGTTGTTAATCAAGTTTATGCATATTTGCTTTATTCGCAGCTCATCAAGCCATAAAGTAGCAGGTAGATTTTCTGCTATTTCAATTTGAAATTGAAGACCTTTCTCTTCAGTTTTTAATTGAAACAGATTTCCTATCTCTTTTATAGCTAGTCTTGTATCAACTTCTTGAGGATTAAGCTCAAGTTTTCCAGCCTCAATTTTTGATAAGTCCAGAATGTTATTGATTAGGTTTAGCAAGGTTTTCCCACTCGATTGAATGGAAGAAACATAGTCTTTTTGTGTTCTGTCTTCGATTTTGCGAGAAAGGATTTCCGAAAACCCGAGTATTGCATTCATAGGTGTACGGATTTCGTGACTCATATTTGATAAAAAAATACTCTTTGCCTTTGCTGCATTTTCGGCTTTTTCTTTTGCTTTGAGCAATTCTTTCGCCGATTCGGTAAGCTGTCGTGTTCTTTCTGCTACTAATTCCTCAAGATTTTCGCGGTGTTTAACCAATTCTATCTCATTTTTCTTACGCACTGTAATATCCATCATCGAACCAATGGCTTGAATTGCAGTTCCTTGTTTATCATATATAAAATAGGCTCTGTCATCTATATCAGCATAGGAGCCATCTTTCTTCATAAATCGATATTCTTG
>CAZTST010000113.1:5052-12278 GCA_964616585.1 uncultured Draconibacterium sp. | reverse complement strand
GGTTGCCAGGTAAAGGTTAGGGAAGATATGGAAATTACAATCCCAGCCGAAATATTTGGTATTAAGAAGTGGGAATGTACTGTTGTTTCCAATAAGAATGTGGCTACATTTATTAAAGAATTTGTAGTGAAATTACCAGAAGGTGAAATTATGGAATTCCATTCCGGAGGATATGTTCAAATTGATGTGCCGGCAATTACGGTTAATTTCAAAGATATGGTCATTGATGAGGATTACCGTGGCGATTGGGATAAATTTAAAATGTGGGATTTAACTATGAAAAATCCTGAGCCTATTTATCGTGCATATTCTATGGCCAATCATCCTGCCGAAGGAAATATCGTCATGCTGAATATTCGTATTGCAACACCTCCATTCGACAGTAAAGCAGGCGGCTTTATGAATGTGAATCCTGGAATTTGCTCTTCCTTTATTTTCTCCCGTAAGGCAGGTGATAAAGTAATGGTTTCTGGCCCTTATGGTGAGTTCTTTATCAAGCCTACCAAACGAGAAATGATGTTTATTGGTGGTGGAGCAGGAATGGCACCAATGCGCTCACATATTTACGATCAATTCCTTACTCAAAAAACTGATAGAAAAGCTACTTTCTGGTATGGAGGTCGTTCTCTGCGCGAATTATTCTATGTTGAAGAATTTGAAGCTATCGAAAAAGACAATCCAAATTTTAAATTCAATATTGCACTTTCAGAGCCTATGGCCGAAGATAATTGGACAGGTTATGTTGGATTTATTCACCAAGTCATTATGGATGAGTATTTGAAGAAGCATGAGGAACCGGAAGAAATAGAATTCTATCTCTGTGGTCCTCCTATGATGAATCAAGCAGTTTTAAAAATGCTTGACGATTACGGAGTCCCTGAAGAAATGATTGCCTTTGATGATTTCGGAGGATAAAATAGAAAAAGCTGCTCTTGAAAAAAAGCAGCTTTTTTTTGGTATAGAAGAAGAGGAGTTATAACTTCGCCTGAATATTAACACTAAATAATGGAAATGAAAAAAATTGTATTGGCTCTTGTTTTCAGTAGCATAGGATTTATATTTTCGGCCTGCACAACTCCAAAAGAGAAAATACATTTAATGGGAGAAGCCCAAGGTACCTATTATTCAATAATATATTTTGATGATTTAAACCGGAATTTGAATTTTCAAATAGATTCTATACTTGATGCTTTCGACCAATCGGTTTCAGTATATCAACCACAAAGCATTGTTAGTAAGGTAAATAGGAATGAAGATATTCTACTTGATGAATGGTTTTTAAATAATTTTTATGAAGCAATACGAATTGCAGAACTCACCGATGGAGCAATGGATATTACAATTGGACCTCTTGCAAATGCCTGGGGATTTGGAATTTTTGATCAACCCGAAAAAATAGATACTGCATTAATCGATAGTTTAAAGCAATTGGTAGATTATAGAAAAGTTAAGATTGAGAATAATCGATTGGTTAAACAAGATTCCCGAATCCAATTGAATTTCAATGCAATTGCTCAAGGCAATTCTGTAGATGTTTTGAGTGATTATTTTTCTTCCTTGGATATTAATAATTTTTTAATCGATATAGGCGGTGAAGTTTATGCTAAAGGTGAAAAGTTGAATGGTGAAAAATGGATTGTAGGAATTGAAAAACCTTCAGCATTATCGACGGATGACAGGGAGTTACAACAAACTTTATCATTAAAAAACATGGCACTAGCAACATCAGGAAATTACCGTAAATATTACGAAATTGATGGAGTGCGCTACGCACATAGTCTCGATCCAAAAACGGGTTATCCTGTTGAGCATTCGCTATTAAGTGTTTCCGTTTTGGCTAAAACCTGTACCGAAGCAGATGCTTTTGCTACAGCATTTATGGTAATGGGCATTGAGAAAGCCTTAAGTTTTATAGAAAAACATCCTGAAATACAGGCTTATTTTATTTATTTTGATAAAGATAACGGTATTCAAACCCAAAAGAGCGATGGGTTTATGAAGGCTTTAGAATCGGAATAATTTTGTTCGAATAAGCTTTATTCAGAAAGTCTTTTTAAACACAATTTCAAGCTGTCTTTCCAATACGGGATTTTTAAATTGAAGGTCGATTTTATTTTAGCCTTATTCAAAACACTAAAGCTTGGCCTTGGTGCAGGAAGTGGGTATTCATGGCTCTCAATAGGAACAATTGTACAATTTAAATCGGCAAAATCCATAATTTCTTTAGCGAAATCATACCAACTGATAACTCCTTCGTTAGAAAAATTATAAATCTCGGTTTTGCTTAACTTTTTATTCGATTCGATAATCTTAAATATGCTTGTTGCCAAATCACCTGCATAAGTTGGTGTTCCTATTTGATCAAAAATTACACGCAATTCATCGCGCTCTGCGCCAAATTTTAGCATTGTTTTTAAAAAATTGTTTCCATACTCAGAATATAACCATGATGTTCTAAGAATAATTGCAGAATCGGAATGCTTAATAATGGCTTTTTCTCCTGCTAATTTCGATTGACCATATACAGAAGGCGGATTTGTATCCATCGACTCCACATAAGGAAGATGACTTTTGCCGTCAAAAACATAATCAGTTGAAATATGGATTAATCGGCAACCATGTTTTTTGCAAGCTTTAGCCAAATTTTCCGGCCCTTGAGCATTTATCAAAAAAACTAAATCTTTTTCATTTTCAGCTTTATCCACAGCTGTATAAGCAGCGCAATTCACCAAATAATCAAAATTACCTTTTGCCAAATAGTTATCAGTAGATTTAGCATTAGTGATATCAAAATCAGCAATATCGGTAAAGTTTAAGCTATATTTCGGGAAATGCTTAGCAGCAAATTGTATGGCACTTCCTAATTGTCCATCGCCTCCCGTGATTAATATTTTAATCATATTTATTTATATTAAACAATAACGGCAGGAATTCCTGCCGTTATTGTTCCTAATTAAATTTCTAATTAAATAACGATTCGTTTAAAGTAATCAATTGTTTTCTTTAAACCTTCTTCTAACTGAATTTTAGGTTCCCAATTTAACTCTTTTCGAGCTAATGTAATATCTGGTTGCCTTTGCATTGGATCGTCTGAAGGTAAATCTTCAAATACGATCTTAGAATTTGTTCCGGTAAGTTCAATTACTTTTTCGGCCAATTCTCTAATAGTGAATTCATTAGGATTGCCAATGTTCACAGGACCGGTAAAATCCTCTCTGGTGTTCATCATGCGAAGCATACCTTCAACCAAATCGTCAACATATTGAAAGCTTCTGGTTTGATTTCCATCACCATAAAGAGTAATGTCATTGCCTTTTAAAGCTTGCACAATAAAATTAGACACAACACGACCATCGTGAGGGTGCATACGTGGACCATAAGTATTAAAAATTCGAATAATCTTTATTCGCACTTTATTTTGCCAATGATAGTTGAAAAATAATGTTTCGGCAACTCTTTTACCTTCATCGTAGCAGGAGCGTGTTCCAATTGGATTAACATGACCCCAATAATCCTCACGTTGTGGATGAACTTTTGGATCGCCATAAACTTCGCTGGTAGATGCTTGTAATATTTTGGCGCCGATTCTTTTGGCAAGTCCTAGCATATTAATAGCACCACTTACAGAAGTTTTAACTGTTTTAATTGGATTATGCTGATAATGAATAGGTGACGCAGGACATGCTAAATTATAAATTTCATCAACTTCAACAAAAAAAGGCATTGTAATATCATGCCTGATGTATTCAAAAAAAGGATTGCCCATAAGATGAACAATATTCGCCTTCTGTCCTGTAAAATAATTATCAACGCAAATAACCTCATTACCTTCTTTAAGCAATCGATCGATAAGATGAGAACCCACAAAACCGGCGCCTCCTGTAACCAATACTTTTTTTCTAATCATATTTATTCGTTTTAAGGGCTGTACTCAAGCCTATTAGTCTGCCTATTTTGTTGTGTCAAGTCCAATGCAGTAATAGGTGAAACCTTGGTCTTTCAATTCTTTTGCATCGTATATATTTCTTCCATCGACAATCAAATTATTTTTCATTAGCTGACCAACATGGTGTGTGTCTAGGAATTTAAACTCAGGCCATTCTGTTACAACTATCAGACCATCAGCATCTAATACTGCTTCATATTTGTTTGCGGCATAAGTAATTTTATCGCCCAAAATATGTTTTGCTTCCTGCATTGCTACAGGATCGTAGGCAGTAACTGTAGCACCTGCTTCATAAAGTTTACGAATAATTACCAGAGAAGGAGCTTCACGCATATCATCGGTTTGAGGTTTGAAAGATAATCCCCACATAGCAAAATGCTTGCCTTTTAAATCGTGATTGAAGTGCTTATTGAGTTTATCAACAAGTATGGATTTTTGGTTTTCATTTACTTCCTCAACAGCTTTTAAAACACGCATATTATATGAATAACTGTCAGCTGTCTGGATAAGAGCCTTAACGTCCTTTGGAAAACATGATCCTCCATAACCGGTTCCTGGATAAATGAATTTTTTTCCAATACGAGAATCGCTACCTATTCCTTTACGTACCGCATTTACATCGGCGCCAACTATTTCGCAAAGATTAGCGATATCGTTCATAAAACTTATTTTTGTAGCCAACATTGAGTTAGCTGCATATTTGGTCATTTCGGCGGATGTGATATCCATAAAAATAACCGGATGTCCATTCAAAGTAAAAGGTTTGTATAGGCGTTCCATGGTGCGCTTGGCTCGTTCTGAATTAAGTCCAACTACAATTCTGTCGGGTTTTAAAAAATCGTTAACGGCATCTCCTTCTTTTAAGAATTCAGGATTAGAAGCAACATCAAATTTTATCATTACTCCACGCTTATCCAATTCACCCTGAAGGGCTTTTCGCACTTTTTCAGCAGTACCAACAGGTACAGTGCTTTTAGTAACCATCAAAACATAATCGTTGATGTGTTGGCCAACTTCGCGCGCAACTTGTAAAACATATTTTAAGTCGGCACTGCCATCTTCATCGGGAGGAGTTCCTACAGCACCAAAAACTACTTCAGTGCCTTCTAAACTATCAGCAAGACTTGTACTGAAACTTAAGCGTCCATTTTCAACATTTCGTTGAACCATATCTTCCAAACCAGGTTCCCAAATAGGTAAAATTCCTTTCTTAAGATTTTCGATTTTTTTAACATCAATATCGACACAAATTACATCAATACCAACTTCAGAAAAACAAGCTCCTGTTACTAATCCAACATATCCTGTTCCAACAATTGTAATTTTCATTATATTTTATTTTAAGTTAAACCGCTCAAAGATAAAAAACAATTGTTTTATTTTGATCTTTTATTTTGCAAAATAAAAGAATTGATTTTAAACCAAAAACATATGGAAGTTTGACTTTTTTCGTTAAAAATTCAAAAAAAATGAATTATTTGTTTAAAAAAATCATCAAGATATTTTAAAATAACTACCTTATTATCAAGCTTTAAGTCGTAATTTGAATTATCGCCTAAGCAATGTGTTTGTGTTTAGCGGCTGTTAAATTATTGTGAATTTAGTTTATTTGTTACATTTGTAGGAAACTAAAAATTGTAATTATATGCAAGTTACCAGAACTTTTGATATCCTGGAGCGTTTACGCGAGAATTTTATGTGCGATGATGCATTAGCTGTTAAGCGAAACAAAAAATGGGATATTTTTTCTACACAGGATTATTTAGATAATGCTTACGATTTTGCCTATGGTCTTTTGGCCTTAGGTTACAAAAAAGGCGAAAAAATTGGCACAGTATCTAATAATCGTCCAGAGTGGAATTTTGTGGATATGGGAATGTCTATGGCCGGAATTGTGCACGTTCCAATTTATCCAACTATTGCTGATTCAGAATATGAATATATTTTGGCACATTCTGAAGTGAAAACATTAATTGTTTCTGACAAATTATTGTTTAAACGCATTGTACCTTTAACAAAAAAAGTAAGTACTATTGAGAATGTTTATGTTTTTGATGATGGTATTGAAGGTGCAAAATCCTGGACTGAAATCCGTGATTTGGGTACTCAAAACCGCGATAAGTATAAAGCGGAACTTGAAACTATCAAAGCCTCTATCAATCCCGAAGATATGGTCACCATTATTTATACCAGTGGAACTACCGGCAACAGTAAAGGAGTTATGCTTTCGCATAATAATTTAGTATCTAATGTGATAGAATCAACGGTTATTCAGCCTTTGGAGTTTGGCGATAAAGCCCTAAGTTTCTTGCCTTTATGTCATGTTTATGAGCGAATGCTCAATATGAATTTTCAGTACAAAGGAATCCGAGTCTATTATGCTGAAAATATGGCCACTATTGTTGACAATTTAAAGGAAATAAACCCAGATGGTTTTAGCTCTGTGCCACGATTACTTGAAAGAGTATTTGATAAGATTATGGCAAAAGGAAAAGACCTTGAAGGAATTAAAAAAAGAATTTTCTTCTGGGCAGTGGATTTAGGTTTACGCTATGAATTAAATAATGCCAACGGATGGTGGTATGGGCAGAAATTAAAATTGGCGAGAAAACTAATCTTTTCTAAATGGCAGGCAGCTTTAGGCGGGAACGTAAGGATTATCATTTCAGGTGGTGCTGCTCTACAGGAACGTTTGGCTCGTATTTTTCATGCTGCCGGAATAAACGTAATAGAAGGCTATGGTTTAACTGAAACTTCGCCGGTAATTGCTGTAAATCATTATTCTTACCCCAATATTAAATTTGGAACTGTAGGTCCTGTTCTAAATGGTGTTGAAGTGAAAATTGCCGAAGACGGTGAAATTCTTGCAAAAGGTCCAAATATTATGCTGGGCTATTATAAAGCACCTGATTTGACTGCTGAAGTTATTGATAAAGATGGTTGGTTCCATACAGGAGATATTGGTATAATGGTGGATAATAAATATTTAAAGATTACGGATCGGAAAAAAGAAATCTTTAAATTATCTTCAGGCAAATATGTTTCACCACAAGTTGTTGAAAATTATTGTAAGGAATCTATGTTTATCGAAAATGTTATGGTTATTGGTGAAAATGAGAAATTTGCAAGTGCGCTTGTTTCTCCAGATTTTAACCATCTACACTTTTGGGCTACTAAGCATAAATTACACTATCGCGATAACGAAGAGTTAGTACGCATTCCTGAAGTAATTAAACGTTTTCAGACGGAAGTGAACGAAATAAACAAAAAACTTAGCGAA
>CAZTST010000113.1:0-5042 GCA_964616585.1 uncultured Draconibacterium sp. | reverse complement strand
GCTTGTACCAGATGAATGGTCTCCTGTTTCAGGTGAATTATCGCCAACATTAAAACTTAAACGCAAGTTTCTTTACGATAAATATGATCATATTGTAAAAGAAATATTTATGTCGTCAAATGGAAGCGACTAATTGCTAGTAATTAAAAATAAAGAACGCTTTGCAATTTTTTTTGTAAAGCGTTTTTTTTATGTTAAATTTTGTTTTGATTTTACAATGCATGCATAAAACATTTACTATATTTGTACAAAACCAAAGCTAATTAAAAAAACAAAAAACGATGGAATCAGTAAAACGTACTTTCGATATTTTAACCTATGCCGAAAATAACTTTCCGCAAGAGTCTGCACTAGCAGTAAAACGTAATGGTAAATGGGATTGCTTTAGCACAGCAGACTATAGAAATCAGGTCGATAATTTTAGTCTGGGACTTCTGGCATTGGGATTTGGTAAAGGTGATAAAATAGCAACTATTTCTAATAATCGACCTGAATGGAACTTCATCGATATGGGTATGTCGCAAATTGGTGCTGTTCATGTTGGTATATATCCAAATATCAGCGAAAAAGAATACATCCATATTTTATCACATTCCGAATCTCGTATTTTGATAGTAGCTGATAAAAATCTATACGAAAAATTGTATCCTGTTTTTGAAAAAGTTGATAACGTTACTGAAATATATACTATCGATTATATAAAAGGAGTAAAAAATTGGAGCGAAATTGGTGAGCTTGGAAAGGAAAAAGGAAATGAATTTCGCGATATACTTAAGCAGAAAAAATCAGAAGTTAGACCTGATGATTTGTTGACATTGATTTATACTTCAGGCACCACAGGATTATCCAAAGGAGTTATGTTAACTCATAATAATATAGTAAGTAATGTAAAAATTGCACAGCAATGTGTTCCATATGGCAAAGTTGGCGATGAGGTTTTGAGTTTTCTTCCTCTTTGTCATATTTTAGAGCGTACAGGAAATTATTTGTGGCAATCGATTGGTGCCAAAATCCATTATTCTGAAAGTATTGAGTCAATTGGTGACGATATGCGTGAGATAAAAGTTAAAATGTTTATTACCGTTCCTCGTGTTTTTGAAAAAGTGTATGATAAAATCATAAACAAAGGGCGCGAATTAAGCGGTGTTAAAAAGGCATTATTCTTTTGGGCTGTTCGATTAGGCGATCAATTAAAAGCTAATCCCGCCGAACGTTCTGCATGGTATAATTTCAAACTCAAAATAGCTAATAAATTGATATTCAGTAAATGGCGTGAAGCTCTTGGCGGTGAATTAAAAGGCGTAATTGCCGGAGGTGCTGCTTTGCAACCACGTTTGGCACGTATTTTTAGAGCTGCCGGTATTCTTGTACAAGAAGGATATGGACTAACTGAAACTTCTCCAATTGTTTCTGCAACTATGCCTGATTATCCGGGTGTAAAATGGGGAAGTGCAGGACTTGTTCCAAAAGAAGTGGAAGTTAAAATTGCTGATGATGGCGAAATACTTGTTCGTGGTGAAAACGTTATGGTAGGTTATTACAAAGATCCCGAAAAAACACGAGAAGCATTAACCGAAGATGGTTGGTTTCATACAGGAGATATTGGGAATCTGGACAAGAATAATATGCTTAGTATTACAGATAGGAAAAAAGAAATATTTAAGCTTAGCGGTGGAAAATATGTTGCACCTCACCTTGTGGAAAATACTCTTAAGGAATCTCAATTTATTGATAATATTATGGTTGTTGGTGAAAATGAGAAATTTACAGGCGCTTTAATTGCGCCAAATTTTGAATTTTTACATAAATGGTGCCATTTACATAAAATTAAATATCGCGATAATAAAGACCTTATACAGTTACCAAAAGTTATTGAACGATATCAAAAAGAAGTTGATGAGCAAAACAAAGAGTTGGATCATATTTCTCAAATAAAAGTATTCCGTCTTGTTTGTGATAATTGGACTCCAGAATCTGGAGAATTGTCACCTACACAAAAGCTTAAGCGTAGGGTTGTTATGAAAAAATATGATAATCTCTTGCAGGAAATTTATCCTAAAAAAGATTTCTAGATGCAAATAAAAACCAATTCTACTGTTGAATATTTAAAAAATCAAATCAATAAACCTTTTACGCATAGTATATCGCCTTCAACTTTGTTGTTAGGCGGTACTTTGCGTCATATTGCTGTTGGCGAAACATGGGTCGATTATCCAATTAAACATGAGTTTTCCAATCCAATAGGAATGATTCAAGGTGGTTTTTTGGCCGCCATCATCGATGATACTATTGGAATAGCCTTTTTTAGTATGGAGCCTAAACTTATGTTTACTACAACTAATCTAAATGTAAACTATCTTTTTGGTGCGCGAAAAGGTGAAGTTGTTCGAGCTAAAGCTAATGTTATTCGAATGGGTAAAAAAATTGCCAATTTTGAATGTAAAGTATATAATTCTAAAGAAGAAGTTATTGCAAGCTCAACCACAAATCTGGTAGTTACAACTGTTAAAGCTATGGCATTTGCCGATTTTAAGGCTAAGATTAAATAGCACACTTAATTAAGCGAATTTTATTTTTTATTTATGGTTGATATTAACCTGAAAATCAATAATATGTTTACAAATATTATTTAGATTCAAAATAAAAAATAAACGATGCATGCATAGTACTTGCATTCTTCTGGTTTATTAATTAATATTGTATCATTGAAACTAAAATAAAAAAAAAGAAGAGGATAAAACACAACTCTTCATTATTTAGATAAAACTCAATCGTATGATATCAAGTATCGCTTTTCTCATCGTTTTGGCCATTACGGTCGTTCTGTTTTACCGCAGTGTAAACATCATTATTAAAAACATTAAGTTAGGGAAACCACTCGACATTAACAACCAGAAAGCTAAACGCTGGAAAACCATGTTTTTAGTTGCTATTGGCCAAAGCAAAATGGTGAAGCGCCCTATTGCCGGTGTATTGCACTTAATGGTATATGTTGGTTTTATTATTGTAAATGTAGAAATGCTTGAAATTATGATTGATGGAATTTCGGGCAGCCATCGCATTTTTGTTTTTTTACCCTTTTACAATATTTTGATTTCTATATTCGAAGTTTTTGCCTTAGCAGTAATTACAGCCTGTTTAATTTTCTTATTTCGAAGAAATGGTTTGCGCTTAGCACGATTTCATAAAGCTGAAATGACTGCCTGGCCCAGACTAGATGCTAATATTATTTTGATTACTGAAGTTTTACTAATGTCAGCTCTTTTCTCTATGAATGCTGCCGATCATGTTCTTCAATTAAAAGGAGCAGAGCACTTTACGCAAACCGGAACATTTTTAATCAGTGGGTTTTTGATTCCAATGTTTATGAATTTATCAGAATCAACCTTATTGTTTATCGAAGGTTTTGGTTGGTGGTTTCATATTATTGGCGTTTTTGCTTTTTTGAACTATATTCCTTATTCAAAGCATTTTCATGTTTTTCTAGCTTTTCCAAATGTATATTATTCCAAATTGAAACCTGCAGCTTATATCAGCAATATGGAGGCGGTAACCAATGAGGTAAAAATTGCTATGGGCATAATATCTGAGGAAGAATCGGGAACAGAAGATGTTGCACGTTTTGGCGCAAAAGATGTCCGCGATTTAAGTTGGAAAAGCCTTTCCGATGCTTATACTTGTACTGAGTGTGGGCGCTGTACTGATGTTTGTCCTGCAAATATTACAGGAAAGAAACTTTCGCCTCGAAAAATTATTATGGATACTCGCGACCGATTAGAATTAGTTGGGAAAGAAGTTGCAAAACAAGGTGCTGAATTTGACGATAATAAAGCACTTTGGGGCGATTTTATCAGTCCCGAAGAACTTTGGGCCTGCACTACTTGTAATGCCTGTACAAACGAATGTCCTGTAAATATTGATCATGTATCTATTATCATGGAATTGCGTCGTTACAGTTCTCTTGAAGAAGCTTCAACGCCGCCAACTCTAAATGCTGCACTTACTAATATTGAAAACAATGGTGCGCCTTGGCAATATTCTTCCGAAGACCGATTACTTTGGGCTGATGGCATGGATGTTCCTGTTATGGCTGATGTTTTTACCGGCGGAAAAAAACCTGAGTATTTGTTTTGGGTTAGTTCGGCAGGTGCTTTCGATGATAGATATAAAAAAGTAATTCGCAGTTTTACAAAAATTCTAAATCATTTAAAAGTCGATTTTGCAGTGCTGGGAACAGAAGAAAGCGATAGTGGTGATCTGGCTCGACGTGCAGGAAACGAAATGCTTTTCCAAATGCAGGCTTTAATGAATATTGAGATTTTAAACAATTATGAAGTCAAAAAGATTGTTTGCTGCGATCCACATGATTTCAATACTTTGAAAAATGAATATTCCGATCTTGGTGGAAATTATGAAGTAATTCATCATACTCAATTCCTTCAAGAACAGATAGATGCAGGAAAGCTTAAAATCAATGGCGATATTTTTAAAGGAAGCACAATAACTTATCACGACCCATGCTATCTTGGTCGCGGTAATGGAGAATATGATGCTCCTCGTTCTGTTCTTGCTGCTATTCCTTCAGTTAAAGTTGAAATGAAAAATAATAAAGCTTCGAGCTTATGCTGTGGTGCCGGCGGCGGACAAATGTTTAAAGAAGCAGAAGCAGGTGATAAAGAGATATTTATGGAACGCACTGAACAAGCTTTGGAAACAGGATGTAATATTGTAGCCACAGCTTGTCCTTTTTGTATGGCAATGATTTCTGATGGACTCAAATACAAGGAAAAAGAGGCAGAGGTTAAAAATTACGATATAGCTGAATTGGTAGCTCTTTCGATGAAACTTTAAAGTATTCATTGATAATACAATGAAAATCTGTAGTTTGGAATAAAACTTTTTATTTAATACTAAGCTCAATTATTATAATTTTAGGTTTTATTCATTCAATTATGAAAAGTAAACTTATATCATTATTGCTTTTATTTATTGCTTTAAATACTTTTTCTCAAAACAATGAATTCCCTTTTCGATCGGGTGAA
>CAZTST010000112.1:0-12326 GCA_964616585.1 uncultured Draconibacterium sp. | reverse complement strand
GATAGCGAAAATGGATGTAAAGCTCAGTCCGAAGTTATGCTTACAGGAGCTACCGAGCCTTTTTCTTATCAATGGCAAGATAAATTTAATCAACATACCAAGATTGCCATCGGACTTTGTCAAAAGCCTGTTCCGGTTGTAGTTAAAGACGCTAGCAACTGTATTTTTGGTGATATTTTTTATCCGGTAATTTACCCTTCTAACAGTATGCAAATATTTGCTAATCCTGAAAAAGCTTTCATAACTAAACCTATAGTTGAATTCAAGAGCGAATTTTCAGGTTCTGAACCACAAGCCTACAAATGGGATTTTGGAGATGGAGGAATTGCAAGTACAGCATCTGCCGAACATGCTTTTGAGCTAGTTGGAAATTATACAGTTTCTTTATGGACAAGAAGTGATGCAGGCTGCGATACAACTGTTTATAAAAACAATTTTGAGGTACGGGAATTGGATTTTTGTATTCCCAATGTATTTACACCAAATGGAGATAATATCAACGATCGATGGGTTTTCAAAATAGGGATTCCACCCGCAGTAGATGAAAATCTAAAAACCGGATATTTTGAAACAAAAAATTGTGCAGGAGAAGATTTAGTATTTAATGAACATTTTAAACACACACATTTGATTGTTATCAATCGAAATGGAAATAAAGTCCACGAATGTAACGATTGTGATGAAAATTGGGACGGAGGTTCTCTCCCTGATGGTGTTTATTTTTATGTTTTTGAGTGGGAAGGTGAATACTCAAGCGGACGAGAACAAGGTGATGTGACAATTTTACAAGGTAAATAAACATTATTAAAAAGATTTATGGATAAAATTAAAGAAATTCAAGCTTTTGCCACACAGGTAAGACGTGATATTTTAAGAATGGTACATGGAGCTAAATCAGGTCACCCCGGAGGTTCTTTAGGTTGCGCAGATTTTGTTAGTGTTTTGTACAATCACGTCTTAAAACACGACCCAAATAATTTTACTATGGATGGTAAAAATGAAGATATTTTCTTTTTATCAAACGGACATGTTGCCCCTGTATGGTACAGTGTATTAGCACGTAATGGCTATTTTCCTTTGGAAGAACTTAGTACTTTACGTCAGTTGGGTTCACGTTTGCAGGGTCATCCTACTAATCACGATGGTTTGCCGGGAATCCGAATAGCATCAGGATCTTTAGGACAAGGTTTATCTGTTGCGCTTGGAGCTGCTCAAGCTAAAAAACTCAATAATGATAAGCGATTAATTTTTAGTTTGCACGGTGATGGCGAATTAGACGAAGGACAAATTTGGGAAGCGCTGACCTACGCCGCAGCAAAAAAAATAGATAATATTATCGCTACTATCGATTATAATAAAAAACAAATTGATGGCCCAATTGAAGAAGTTCTTGATCTTGGTGACTTAAAAGCAAAGTTTATTGCTTTTGGCTGGGAAGTATTGGAAATGCAAGGAAATGATGTTGCAAATGTGATTGATATTTTAAATCAGGCAATTGCAAAAACAGGTAAGGGTAAACCTGTTGCCATAATAATGCATACCGAAATGGGTGCAGGAGTTGATTTTATGATGGGCACACATAAATGGCATGGAACTACTCCTAACGATGAACAGCTAAAAATTGCTTTGGCTCAACTTCCTGAAACCTTGGGTGATTACTAAGATTATTGCTTTCTCTTAAACAAAAACAATGAAAAAATATACTTATACAGAAAAAATTGATACTCGATCAGGTTTTGGGGCCGGTCTCTACGAACTTGGTAAAACAAATCCAAACGTAGTAGCACTTGTTGCAGATTTAACAGGCTCATTGAAAATGGATGCTTTTAAAAAAGAATTCCCGGAACGCTTTTTTCAGTCAGGCATAGCCGAAGCAAATATGATGGGAATGGCTGCAGGACTAACAATTGGAGGTAAGATTCCATTTGCTGGAACATTTGCAGCATTTGCTACCGGAAGAGTTTACGATCAGGTGCGACAATCAATTGCTTATTCCGGAAAAAATGTTAAAATATGCGCTTCACATGCAGGTATTACTTTGGGCGAAGATGGTGCTACTCACCAAATTATAGAAGATATTGGTCTAATGAAAATGTTACCGGGAATGGTGGTTATTAGTCCTTGCGATTATAATCAAACCAAAGCAGCCACGCTTGCAATTGCAGATTATATTGGTCCTGTTTATCTACGTTTTGGCCGGCCGGCAGTACCAAATTTTACTGTGGCCGATGAAAAGTTTGAAATCGGGAAAGCACAAATTCTTAGCAAAGGAACCGATGTCACTATAGTAGCTACAGGTCATATGGTTTGGGAAGCAATACAAGCTGCTGAAGCTTTAGAAAATGAAGGGATTAGCGCAGAAATTATTAATATTCATACAATTAAGCCACTGGATACTGATGCTATTTTAGCCTCTGTGAAAAAAACCGGTTGCGTAGTTAGTGCCGAAGAGCATCAGAAAGCAGGAGGTTTGGGAGAAAGCATTGCATCTTTTCTAAGTGAAAATCTTCCAACACCAATGAAAATGATTGCAATAAATGATGAATGGGGACAAAGTGGAACTCCAAGTGCATTATTGGATAAATATGGTCTAAATGCAGCAAGTATATATAAAGCTGCGAAACAAATAGTTGTGAAAAAAGCTTAATTCCACTCAATTTTATTAACAAAATATTTCAAATTATGGAATTTTGTCCATTTTTTGAATAGTCTATATAACATTAGAAATTATAATTATCTGGTATGTATAAGTATAGTTCTTTGGCATAAATATTGCTAAGCAAGAGTGAGTTCTTTCATTAAGTTAATCTTAATTTTAGCGTCGGAGTGGTTACCGCGCTATTCGGAGTAGGGATACTCCACGTAATTAATATTTTTTTAATAATTGTTCGAAAGCCGAAGATTAAGTTCTTTGGCTTTTTTTTGTAAAATAATTAATCAATAGAATTCTTCTTCAATTGAGAGAGATATAATCCAAATAATACAATAGCCATCCCAGCAAGTTTTATGAATGTAATATATTCATTAAGAACAAAATAGGCAAATACAAGAGTAAAAACTGGAATACTATTGGAAAAAGCAGAGGCTTTACTTGGACCAATTTTGCTAATACCATATGCAAACAAAACAAAAGCAAATGAAGATGCAAATAATGCTAAATTAAATAATGAAAAAGCTAAATCAAAGGTAATTTGTTTTGGAAAATCCATCATGTGTTTCCATTCAAACAGAAATATTAAAGGCAAGAACATAAAAATGCCAATTAGATTTTGATAAGTAGTTATAGTGATACTATTGTAATTTTCGGTTAATTTTTTAAGACCTAATCCATAAATAGTGCCAGTTATAACAGCCAAAAACAACATCAAAATTCCAAGCCAGGAGAATGAGTTTTTGCTTCCAAATTCTGCAACTATCATAATAACACCGCTAAAAGAAATAAATAAACCAAAAATATTCATTCGCGTAAGCCTTTCATTATAAAGTAAATAAGCTCCTATTGGTGTAAATAATGGAATAGTGGCAATCAAAATGGAGGATATTGATGCGGATGTATATTTAATGCCATACCCTTCAAAGATAAAATATAAAAATGGCTGTGTAAGCGACAAAAAGAGAAAAAAGAGATAATCTTTCTTTTGAATTTTTTGAAGTTTACGACTGGCTTTTGCAATAAATAATAAAATGAAAAAGGATAGAATTAAGCGAAAAAAGATAATTAATAAAGGCGTAAATACTTCTAATAATTGGCGAGTCCATACAAAAGATAAACCCCAAAACATCATTGCAAAGAACAGGGCAGTATAAGCTTTATTGATGTTTAGTTTCTTCATATATTATTGGTTACAAATTAATTATAATTCCTGTTTTGAAAAAGATGCCATGTTGTAAAACGCCATATTCGTAATATTTTTGATCAAATAAATTTAATCCATCAATGAATAAACTGAAAACCTTACGTTCGTATCTCAATTTTGTATTCGCCAAAATTACAGCTTTATATGGATTCTCCTGAAATTGCATATTTACAAAATCATAGGCTTGATAATTTCCGACTCTATCGCGATAGCTTATCGAAAAATCTGCATTAAGATTTTGAATAATTTGAAGAGTTCCTCCAAAATTTAATTGATGTTTTAAATGAGTGCTTGCGTATTTTGTAAGCTGTGGGGTTTCTTTTAATTGTGCATCCAAATATGTGTAATTCATATAGATATACTTAAACCAAGTTTCATGTTTAGAAGTATAACTAATGCTTGTTTCAAAACCGAGTACATTTTGCTCGACAATATTTTGTGTCTGCCATTTTTCTATTTCTTCTATCCAAACCCAATCAATTATATCATTCCCAAATCGAGAAAAGCAAACAGCATCAGCTTGAAAATTCAAATTCGTATATTTTAATCCAATTTCAAAAGAAGTAGCTTTTTCGGGTAATAGATTTGAATTCCCCAAATTTGCCGGCCCGGAATAATATAAATCAGTAAACGTTGGCAAGCGCATTGCCTGATTAAAAGAAGCAATCAATTTAAAATTTTGATTGAAATTATAACTTAAATCAATTCCAGGATATATATTAACACTTCTATTATAATCTGAATTCCAGTTTATTAAAAAACCTGAAGAGAAATATAGTTTTGAATTAATAGAGATTTGATGATCTAAAAATGCACTTATATTCGATCGTTTAAAATAGTGCGAGAAATTATATTCCTTATCCCAGGGAACTGGTTTTAATTCTTGCTGATTTTCTCCCAAACTAGTACTCCAAATAGATTCCGACTTAATTTCAGTGCCTAAATGCGTTTTCCCAATTTTACTTGTAAAAAGATGATTAGTTTTTAATCCATAACTATCTGTTTGATGAAAGTTTTGATAGATAGCAGGATTTTCTCTTGTTAAAACCCATTGATCCTGATGTCGTCGCCAAAACAAAGAAATTTTGGAAATTAATTTTTTCCCTAAGTTCAAATTTAAATTACTATTGTAAGCATTATTATATTCAAATTGCAGAGGATATTTAGCAGAATAAAAGCCGTTAGCGCCAAACTCTTTTTGATGAACTCCCACTTGCAAATCGATATTAAATTTATCAGCTAGCCAAAGCGATTGCAGGAAAAAATTATTCATCTTAAAATCAGTATTTTCTATATATCCGTCACTTCCTGATTTTTGATAGCTTAATAAAGTTCTGTTTCTGCCATTTGCATAATTTACCGAGACGCCTAAGCTATAATAAGCTTTTAGGCCACCTTCGCTATAAAATCTAATTTGCTTTTTATCAGATGCTTGGGTAACAATATTTACAGCTCCGGCAAAAGCATTTGCACCATATATTCGTGCTGCCGAACCTTCAATTATTTCAATTCGCTCAATTGCATTCGAAACAAGTGGAAGATTCAAACTGAAATGCCCTGTTTGAGCATCGGAAAATGGAATGCCATTTAATAAAACCAGCACCTGGTCGAAAGAACTTCCACGAATCGATAGATCGCTTTGAACTCCAAATCCACCTCTTTGTCTAATATCTAAAGCTCTTTGCTGACTTAAAATTCCGGCAATATCGCTATGCGAAGATTGAAGAATATCTTGTTTGCTAATAAGGCTCACTAAACGTGCCTGCTGGCTAAAAATCAATGGCTCAACAGCCGAAATAATTTCAATTTCGTCTAGCTCCAGTTTTTTATCAATTCGGAGAGAATCTTCTTGTGCAAAAGAGGTGGCGTAACTTAATGCAAGTAAAGTATATGCAACATTCAGACTGGCTATTTTAATAATTTTATTTAAGCTATTAAAAACCGCATAAGGTTTATTCGTCCATTTCCGAAAAGTAATAAACTGTTGTTTAAGAAAAGCTCTTGTTTTGAATTGGCTCATACTTTTTACTTAAGAAGCCGCAAATGTAATCAAATGGAAAAGGCATAGATATCAAAAAAGTGCAAAATAGCTGAATAAATAGTTATTTAAATATTCTCTCTTTGTTCAAAAAGTTTCTATATACTTGAGCATTAATATTATGGTCAATATTATTTTTTGCAAAATTGTGAAAACCTGAATAATCGGGTTTTGCACAGAAATATAGAAAATTATGATCCTCGGCATTTAATACAGCATCAATAGAAGAAATTGATGGAACACAAATAGGGCCTGGAGGAAGTCCGGAATATTTATAGGTATTGTATGGAGATTCTAAACTCAAATATTCGGTGAGTACTCGTTTGATAGTAAAATCATTTAAAGCATAAATAAGAGTAGGATCTGCCTGTAATCTCCAACCACGTTTTAAACGATTGATATATACACCTGCCATCGTAGCTTTTTCAGCATTTTGTTGGGTTTCTTTTTCTATAATACTGGCAAGAATGGAAACTTGTACTTGAGATAAGTCGAGTGCCTTAGCTTTATTAAGGCGATCTTCGTTCCAAAATTGCTGATATTCAAAATTCATTCTTTCAATAAACTTTTCTGCAGAAGTATTCCAATTTAAAAAATATGTATTTGGAATAAACATGGTGCTAAAAGTCTCTGTAGAAAAACCATATTTATTGGAAATAATACTATCATTGAGCATATTTAGCAGCTCAGTACTATCAGTGTAAATTTGGCTTGAAATCCTTCTTGCCAAATCTTGTTTGAGGCGAACATTATTAAAAATTAATCGAACGGGTTCTTGATCGCCGGAACGCAGTTTATTGATTAGTTGTTCGTTAGACAAACCATTAGTAAGTTTATACATACCGGGCTTTAAGTTTTGAACAAATTTCTTTTGCATTGCCCACCACTCAAAATTAGCTCGGTGAATTATTAAACCATTGGAATACAGTTGTTTCTTCAAATCATCAAAAGTATCAGTAGGTTTAATATAGATATTGAATCCTGCTTTTTCATTTGCTACCCACACATTTGGTGAATAAATAACCTGATAAACATAATATACTCCACCTGCTATACCCAAAAACAATATAATAAGGAAGATGCTTAATATTTTTCCAAAATTGCTCTTTTTACTACGCCTAGTACTGTATGCTGAATGATAGTATGCCATTTTTAATTCTTTTGATTAATTAATTGAAGGAGATATTCATCATGCCATTTATTATTTAATAATATCCAATCCTTTTTAACTCCAATAATTGAAAATTGATGCTTTTTAAATAAATTTAAACTTTCGATATTTGAACTTAATATTGAACAATATAACTGATGCAAATTTAACACATTAAAACTGTACTCAATCAATTGCGATAAAGCTTTATTCGCATATCCTTTTTTCCGTTCTGCTTTATCAATCAAGATACCAATTCCTGCACGTTGATTTTTAGGATCAAAATCAAAAAGATCGATAGCGCCAATTGTTTTTTGTTCTTCACCTTTAATATTGATAAGCGAAATAATGAATCGAGCTTGTTTTTTTGAAAAAATATCTTCCTGCTCATTTATAATATATTGCTCGATTGCAAAACGAGAAAAGGGGAGAAGCGTATTACTTAAGTGCCACAACTCTACATCATTTTCCCAAGTCTTAATCAGTTCTAAATCGCTTAATTCAGGAGCTCTTAGTACAATCTTAAAAGATGAATTCATACTGTAATTTTTTTATAATTGAACACTTCCTTTAAAAACATATTCGGCAGGACCTTCAAGAAAAACATTTATGAATTTATTCTTTTCTTCTTGAAAACTAACTTGTAATGCCCCTCCCAATGTTTGTATTTGATAGTTATTGTATTTATCAGAACTCTTTAAATATGCTCCAATGGCCGCAGCAGTAACTCCGGTTCCGCATGCAAGTGTTTCATTTTCAACACCTCGTTCATAAGTTCTAACAAATAAATGATTTCCCTTTTGCTCAATAAAATTGACATTTATTCCTTTTTCCTTGAATTTTTCAGAATTTCGAATCGCTTTCCCAGCAGCAACAACATTCTTCCCTGAAATTGATTTGCAAAAAGTTAAATAATGAGGCGAACCTGTGTTTAAAACTAAATGTTCGTCTATTTTTTCAATTTCGTGAACATCTTGCATTTTCAGCCTAATAAACTTAATGTTTCCATTTGATTTTAGAATTTCGGCAAAATGTTCTCCATCGCTTGCAATAAACCTAAAACTGGGTTTCTTAATACCTCTATCAAAAGCAAATGAAACTATACAACGACCTCCATTCCCGCACATACTGCCTTCTAAACCGTTACTGTTAAAATATTTCATTTCAAAATCAAAATCGTCGGATTTTAAAAGATACATCAATCCGTCGGCACCTACTCCGAAATGTCTGTCACAGATCGATTTTATTTGTTGCGAGCTTAATTCAGGAAGATTTTCTCTCCCGTCAATAAGAATAAAATCATTGCCCGCTCCGTGGTATTTATAGAAGTGTATCATGCATTTTTGGTCTTGGAACAAATTTACGTTTTTTTTGTTAATTTAGTTGCCGGAAATGTATAACCACTTCCGAAATTAAAAGTGTATATGGATATAGAGCTCAATAAAAGCATAGCCATTGTGTTGCGAACAATCATTTATTATGATATTTTCCGATATCCTCTTACTGAAAGTGATTTGTTGAATAGTTGTAATTTATCTAAAACATCAACTTCACCCTGCATTAATGCAATTAATTATCTGGTAGATAAAAAAATTGTGTATAAAATTGACGATTATTATTCGCTTACAAATAATTCCGATGGTGTTAAACGAAGAATAAAAGGAAATGAAGATGCTAAAAAGTGGATGAAAAAAGCATATCTTTTTTCTAAAATTATATCATGGTTTCCTTTTGTACGGGGCATTTCATTATCAGGTTCATTATCCAAGGGATTTGTTGACTCCGATCCTGATATCGATTATTTCATTATTACCAAACCCAATCGGCTGTGGATTACACGAAGTTTTCTCACCGCTTTTAAAGTGATTTTCCTTCTCAATTCCTATAAGTATTTCTGTCTCAATTATTTCGTTGCCTCGAATAAAATGGAGATAGAAGAAAAGAACTTGTTTACGGCAACCGAGATAATCACTATGATTCCTGTTTTTGGAGATTCCGCAAAAAGAGACTTTTTTGAAAGCAATCGATGGATTAAAGAGTTTTATCCAAGTTTTGAGGCTGAAAAAGCGCAAAAGAATATTGTGCAAAAAAGCATTTCTTTAAAGCGATTCTTTGAATTTATTCTTGAGGGAAAATTAGGAGATAAATTAGATGACTGGTTTATGAAAATAAACATAAAGTTTAGAAGGGCAAAATTCGGAAAACAATATAGCGAAGAGGAGTTTTTACTCTCTTTTAAATCAGAAAAAAATATTTCGAAACATCATCCGGAGAATTTTCAGAAAAAAGTGATGGATAAATTTCAAAGCAAATTAAAAGAAATTGAAAAGGAGTTTGAAATTGAATTAGATGCAATTTTAATAGATTTGAATTAGCAAGTTATGGGAAACGTTTTATTTACGCATTCATATTTTTATAAATTTGATGCAAAACAATGGAAAAATAAACAACCTTATCCACCATTGGGAACTATAACCGCTGCTGCTTGGATCAGAGAAAAAGGACATACGGTTAGTTTATTCGACACCAATTTGGCTGATGATCCTAAACAAATTAAAGCATCTATTAACTCTTTTAAGCCTGATTATATTGTAATTTACGACGATGGCTTTAATTATCTCACCAAAATGTGCTTAACATTAATGCGTGAAGCGGCTTATAAACTCATCCAAATTGCTAAAGAAAATAAGTGCAAAGTAATTGTGTCGAGTTCCGATTCAACCGATCATTTTGAGGATTATCTTAAAGAAGGAGCTGATTACATATTATTAGGCGAAGCTGAAGAATCATTGAGTGAACTACTTGATTATCTTGAAAATAATAAAAGCAAGCTTGTAGATATTACAGGTATAGTTTATAAGCCGGATGGAAAAGTAAAAAATACGGGTAGGCGAGGAGTGATAGAGAATCTTGACCAATTACCTATGGCTGCCTGGGACTTAGTAAAAATGGATGATTATAAATCTATTTGGCTGAAAAACCACGGTTATTTTTCATTGAATATTGCTACCACACGAGGTTGTCCTTTTTCTTGTACCTGGTGTGCAAAACCTATATTCGGACAGAAATATCATGCGCGATCGGCTCAAAATGTATTGGACGAAATGGAATATCTGATGACAAATTTCGGTGCAAGCTATTTTTGGATATGCGATGATATTTTTGGATTGCAATCGGGTTGGATTCAGGTATTTCGTGATTTGGTTAAAATCAGACAGTTGAATTTTAAATATACTATGCAATCGCGTGTAGATGTGATGCTTAAAGAAGATACTATTGAAGCAATGGCCGAATCAGGCTTGGATATTGTTTGGGTTGGTGCTGAATCGGGTTCACAGAAAATATTGGATTCAATGCAGAAAGATATAACTGTGGAGCAAATATATGAGGCAAGAAAAAAACTCAAAGAGCAAAATGTTAAAGTCGCCTTTTTTCTTCAGTTCGGATATTTAGGTGAAAACTTGAACGATATAAAACTAACGGAAAAAATGCTGATGGAATTAATGCCCGATGATATGGGAATATCAATTTCTTATCCTTTGCCCGGAACAAAATTTTATGAATTGGTAAAGGGCGATTTGAAGCAAAAAGCCAATTGGAGCGATTCGGATGATTTGGCCTTGATGTTCAAAAATACCTATTCTCCAAGGTTTTATAAAATGCTGCATCGATATATCCACAAAAAATTCAGAAAAAAACAGAATATCATTAAAATTATTCGGTTTCTTAAAAATCCGTTCAATAATTATCAAGGAATAATACGGTCAATCATCGTTACTATCTATTATATACCTATGACGATTCTGTATAAATTGGCCATGAATATTTCAAAAACCAAATAGGTCTAAAAATGTTTGACAAAGCTGCTTCTAACTATGACAAAGATTTCACATATTCGAATATAGGGAAATTACAGCGAAATAGAGTTTGGAAATATCTTGATAAAACAATTGATTCAAAAACGCAACTTAATATTCTTGAACTCAATTGCGGAACGGGAGAAGATGCTATTCGTTTTGCGCAAAGAGGGCATAAAGTTACTGCGACTGATTTGTCGGATGAGATGCTAAAAATAACTCGTGAAAAAGTACTAAAAAATAATTTACGGGATAATGTGCAAACCGTTATTTGCGACATTAAGGCATTAGATACATGTGAGTTTCCTGCAAAGTTCGACTTGATATTTTCCAATTTCGGAGGATTGAATTGTTTGAATTATAATGAGTTGAAAAATACATCAGCCCATTTATTTCAATTGTTAAAACCGAACGGAAGATTTATTGTCATAATAATGCCTCGCTTTTGTATTTGGGAAAGTATATATTTTCTTTTGAAATTAGATTGGCATAAAGCTTTTCGTCGAAATACGCATAAAAGCTTACAAGTAAGAGTAGGTGAGGAATTTATAGAAACTTGGTATTATTCTCCTTTTTCATTTTATCAAATATTTAAACAACATTTTAAAAAGCTTAATTCAAGGCCAATCGGTATCACTATTCCGCCATCGTATATGGAAAATACATTAGGAAAAAGAAAGAAAATAATGAATTTTTTAAGTGGTGCAGAATATATTTTTGGTGAAATTTCTTTTCTGACTAATTTGTCAGATCATTTTCTTATCGATATGCAAAAAAAGGATATTTTATGAAATTGCTGCTCGTTCATAACTATTTTTTGGCTGATGATGCCATAGAGCAAAAGGTAATGCGACCCTATCCGCCTTTGGGAATATTATCAATTTCCGCTTATCTCGAAAGCAAGGAAGTTGATCATCAGATTTTTGACGGCACTTTTTCAACGCAAGAAAAACTCAATGAATTATTAAAAACAGAAAGCCCTGAATATATCGGGTTTTACGTCAATTTTCTGCTTCGGATAAATGTTTTAAAAACCATTGAATTTATTAAAGAACATCTGCCTAAAGCAATTATAATCCTCGGTGGTCCTGACGTAAAATATTATGCTGATAATTATTTAAATAATGGTGCCGATTATATTATTCAGGGCGAAGGGGAAATTTCATTTTATGAATTAATTGATGCGCTGCATAAGGGAAAGGAAATATCTGAATTAGCCGGTATAGCGTTTAAATTTCAAGGAGATATCGAAATAAATCCCCCAAGAAATCATATTAAAAATCTTGATTTACTTCCAACGCCAAATCGTAAAAAGATTAATTATGAAAATTATATATCTCTTTGGAAAAAACATCACGGCTATAGTTCTATAACCATAAATACTCGAAGAGGATGTTCATACACCTGTAATTGGTGCAGTCATG
>CAZTST010000111.1:8024-12359 GCA_964616585.1 uncultured Draconibacterium sp. | reverse complement strand
AATTTCTAATTTATTTCACTTTTCTCAAATTCAATAAATTTAACATCACATTCGCTAAATTTAATGTATTCATTCATCGAATTTCCATAATTTTGAATTACAATAGTTTCGTTAATATATTGTGCTTCAATTGATTCCTTCGGGGCTGCCCCAATTAGTCCAATAAATTTGAAATAAACTTCAGTATCCGTTTTGGATATTTCTAAACGGCCTTCTTGTTCGATAGTACTTGACGTAATTTTATAATGATAACCATCGTCATTAGAAGTAATTGTTATGGCTATTGAGCATTCGTTTTCAAGAATGGTTTGGTATGTACCAATGTATTCCTGACTATTTTTATTAGTGGTTTGACCACATGATATTATTAAACTGATAAATAATATCATAATTACGGCCATGTAATTTCTGGAATTTAGAGTGTTTTTTTTCATTTGTTATTAATTTTTAATTTGTACCAATATATTGATTTGTAAAAAATTCATTTCCAATTTTATAACAAAACCCAATTCGAATTAAAAAGTATGTTTAGCAATTAAAATACTTGCATAAGTTCCAGATTTCCCATCGGTAGCCATGCCAATTCCTATATCATAGCAATTTGCATGAAAATCGTCAACTCCTAGCAAATGATTTCTATGACCTAGTGATGGCACGCCTTCGTCAATGATAAGGGCTTGAATAAGGATTGTTCCAGTTTCATAGCCCATTCCAATTGATTCGAAAAAATTACTCGTACGATCAGAGACAAAATTCTCGATTAAATGGTATCCAGCCTCCGCAATTTTAATATTCATTCCATTACCTTCAGGGTCTACGTGGCCAAAATAATTTCTAGCAAGCATATCATGCGCTTTTGCTTCGGCTGCTTTCGCTAAATTTTCATTCCAAACCACTTCTTTACGTGAAATAACATAACCAAGATCAACTCCTAATTCTGATGAGTAAGCAGAAGGATTTTTTCTGACTTGATTTAAATAATTAAACGCCACAACGGCTTCACTTCTTTTAATTGTAATATTTCCGATTTTAATATCAGTTGAATTTAACTCAGAAGAAGTGTTTTCTTTGCTTATTGAGTTTTCAAGATTATTAGTTGTGTTATTTTGTTGATTATCTGATCCTTTATTGTTTTTAAACCTTAGCATAAAGCCAGTTAAATCGTCGATGTTAAAACTCACTTTTCCTTGATTAACAAATACGGGCATTTGAATTGAACCACTTTCATAAGCACCGGTTTTTTGGACTAATTCAAACATCTGATCTCCATACGCACTGTCTGACACATCATATTCAATATACTCGATATTTTGCTCTGTCAAATATTCTTTAGCATAAATACATCTAGTGCAGCTAGGCAATGTATAAATAATCAATGTTGATTGATTATTCTTCTCTAGGGTGTTCGTTGGTTTTTCGCTTACATTTGATGTAGTTGGGCTAGTTTTGGAATCTGTTAATTTCCAGAATGCACCATTATGGGCAATATATGATTTAAAATCGAGGTTTCCGCTCCAATCGTAATGAATATATAGCAAATTGCTAGCATTCTTTATAGTGAAAAAACCGTCATTGTCCTTAGTTCCCAATTCCCATAATTGACTTTTCGAGTTTCCATCCATTCCGGTGCATATTAACTTTTCGTTATTATAATCTAAAAATGTACCTTTCAACTTATTCAAAATTCTAATCAAATTTAAATTCTCTGAACTTGATGGAATAATCATCCATTCTGCTGAACCTAGCTCTGGTTCAGCATTATTAGCAATTACAATATCTTTTTCAGCACTAAGAAAATAGGCTTGGTTCATTTGATTAGAAATTCGAGCGAATTGAGCATTTACTGTTAAATTAAACAGTAGTAGGCTGATTAGTATTTGACTTAATTTTTTCATTTATAATATTTTATTCTTTGTTATTTAATACCGACTCATTAATTTCATAAAATCTTAAGCTTTACCATAAAAAGACAATAGAAGTCTCATTAATTTCCCCATAAGGTTCTTTTTCAGAACCCTATGAGGAAATGTAATTTTGATAATTAATTTAGTGTGGCATCTCTCGAATCATTAATATTAATAAGAACTATTCTTTAATAAGCTTTGTTGTATATATTTCAGTTCCTGAGGTTATTTTTACCAGATAAATTCCCTTAGATAAAAAAGATAAATCGATCATATCTCTACTGAATACTTTTGTTTTATCGAAAAGGACTTTTCCAGTAATATCACAAATTGAAATATTAATGTTTTGTATTGCACTATCATTAAAGTCAAGGGTTATGGAATTCTTAGTTGGATTAGGATAAATTTTTATTTCGGCTTTATTAAGATTTCCAAGGCCTAATTCTAGTTCGCCAATTACCACGGCAAATTGGTAGACAATAGGAGATGATTTTGCATTACTCGAACAACTAACCACAATATCAAGAGAAGTATAAGATAACGGAGCTGTTCCACTAAATGTTAGAGTTAAAGGACTGAATGTTAGCCATGATGGAATTGCCGAACCATCTGCTAATTTAACTTCAAAAACTCTATTTGCTGCAGGAATTGATGCAAATATACTATCAGGTATTGTAAACGATATTACTTCTCCTAAGGCAAACACAAATGGTTTTCCTGTTTGTGTTAGTTTAAAATTTGCAAAAACAGGATCGGTATCATTTACAACATACACAATAATAATATCAGTTGAACGCACTTGATGTGTAGTGTTTTTTTCAACGCTTAATGTAATTGTCCTGTTACCATAAGAATTATACCTAGTAGAATCAATAATTCCAAATGGAATTCCATATTTCAAATCTAGCCACGATGCAGTTTCAAAAACATCCCAAGAAGCAAGATTTGATGTAATCTTAAAAGTAGATAAAGTATCATCTGCCTTTATTTCTTTTGATATAAAATCTAATGCAAATGTAGGTGTTGATAGTCCCGAAGTTTGCATAACAGTTACATTTGTAGGATCTCCAGCATCGGGAGTATACGTTATAAAAGCATAGCGAGTTCCATAATAAGGGTTTTCTAAA
The DNA here is from genome assembly GCA_964616585.1 of uncultured Draconibacterium sp. Taxonomy (GTDB): domain Bacteria; phylum Bacteroidota; class Bacteroidia; order Bacteroidales; family UBA12170; genus UBA12170. Next base: position 9,328 of record CAZTST010000111.1, on the reverse strand, counting down.
CATTGATACTCATAAATATACGTACCCGAAACACTGGACTTTAACATTGGAATTATCCAGGTATTATCTTTAAGAATCTCTGGTTCAGTCTCACTTAAAATAGTAGTTGTATAGGCTTTTTGATTTTCATCTAATACCGGGAAAGTGGCTGCACTTGGGCATATAATAAAAGTAGATTCCGGAACTACAACTGCATTTGGATCGCCTTCTTGAACAACAGTTATTGTTTCTGGCATTCCGCCATCAATTGGAGTAATCGTTATTATTGCAGTTCTACTTTCTTTAGAATTATTATTATATACAGTGACATTTATATTCCAATCTGTTTTAAGGGGACTCACATCATATGATTGGGCTATTAACCATTCAGAATCTGAAATTACAACTGGCTCGCCGGCAGAATTTACAATTGAAGTTGGAGAACTCATCGTATATACTATACTATTATTATGAAAAGTATGATCTACCGTATCATTTTTTACAGAGGTTGTTAATGTATGAATTCCAGCTGCTTGATTTATAGTAACAACAGCCAGATCACCACTACTTGGAGTATATGTAATTGTTGCAGTTCGCTCAGTGGTTGTTGTATTTGGTTTAAAAGTTAATATTTCTTCCCAGCTTCCTGTTCCTGAACTTTTTGTAGGAGTCACAAAACTTGGATTCGAAGAAACAGCAGTCCAAGAAGTATTTGCAGTTAAATTGTATTTATAGGTTGGAATTAAGTTTTCTACAACAGTCCAAACCGGAAAAGTATTTCTATTAACAACACCCGGTACAGTATAAATGGATGCAGGTAGATTAAAAATTGTACTATCAACCTGTAAACCAATTTCTCCAGCTAATTGGGTTAATGCTATTTCAATTGGAGTTCCATCAAGTGGAGTAACAGTAACTATTGCAGAACGCGCATCTCCCCAATTTTTTGAAGCCGATAATCTTAAAAAATATGGATACTCCCATGATTGCGTTACAGTATTATATACTCTTCTTTCAAAAATCTCATCTGCTGTTAGCCATGATTGATTACTCGTAACGGTATAACATGAGAATGGAATATCTGTCGAAGTTATTGCAAATTCTTTATCTCCACCATTTCCAGCAAATTCATAACTAACAGGATCAATGCTAAAGGTTCCTGCAGTGCCATGTTGTTTTACATAAAACACCAAATCATCTCCACCCGGTGTTATTACTGTTAGTTTATTAGCACGTGTTTTTCCGGTGTTTTCCAATGCAGAAAAACTAAAACCTTCTTCAGTTACTTGAAAATTTGTCCAATTGTAAGCAGACCAAACATCCCA
>CAZTST010000111.1:0-8014 GCA_964616585.1 uncultured Draconibacterium sp. | reverse complement strand
CCATTTGAGCTTGCTACACCTACACCTACATTGCTTGCACCAGAAGCTGCTACAATCGATTTTGATTGTAAAACTTCGGCATTGTCTGTGAAATGAATTTTCCCGGGACCGGCATTTTGAGTGATTTTAACCATCTGATATTTGCCGGAAGAAACTTCAACTACTTTAATATAACCAATTCTGGTTTCCGAAGCTAATGGATTATTTGTAAGGACATCAAATTTTACCCAATATTCTCCACGATTTTCTATAGAAGTTGTTTGTAAAGTTATCCAATCTTCGTAGGTGCTAATTGTAACAGTGGTCAAAGTATTAATATAAAAACTATTATTTGTCGAAGCTTTTCCATCAACTGGGTCAGGGTTAGTGGCTCCAAACGAGACATATGCGCCTGCTTGATCTATTCTAACATGTTTTTCATATCTTACCCAGCCCGGTTCTCCTTGAGTACCAAAGGTTTCTTCAGCTACAAACCAAATAGTTTGTGGTTCAACTGAAAGGTTTGCACCAATAGTTGCAATTACATCTACCGCAGGTGGATATGGATTAGTACTTGCGGCAACACTACTGGGATTTGTAGAACAGCCAGTTACAGGATTACCATACCACCACCAATCATTAATTGATGTTGTCCAATCAAACATCCAATCTGGGGTAACACTAAAAGTTATGTTTCCGCCGTATTCTCCAATATTTTGGGTAGTATTTGGTGTTACTTGAATTTGAGCATATAGGCCTTGCATTAATACTAAGCCGATTGCGACTGCTAACGTGATTTTGTAGAGATTTTTCATAATAATAATTTTTACAACAAAGAACATTCATACCAATTTGCAAAGCAAATTTTTCAATATCACTTTACAATCACAGGGTTATATCACATTTATATCACATTTTACGCAATAGATTTTAACAAGAAAACTAATGGGGCATTATTTTTGAAATTATTTTCTCTATTTAATGACTACCTTGGGCTAAGTCATACTTATCAGTTCAAGAAAATGATCTTTATTACTATAAAGAACAGCATTTTCTACTTGGGTTTTCCAATTAGCGAACTCATCACTACTATATTCAAACTTACTCAAAGTGGCAAGGATTTCACTTGTTTCATAAAATTTGAATTTTGCGAGGGCGTCTTTCAATGGAATTATCTGCTGTAAAAATTCTGTTGAGTACTCTATGTTATTATCTTTTTCGGCTTTGGGTGTTTCTTCAAAAGCTTGAATAACTTCCTCGAATTTCAATGAAAACCAAAAACAAGAACCTTGCCCAAGAACAGAAACTACACCAATTTCTCCTTGGTGATTATCGATTACCAGTTTTGAAAAAGCTAAACCTAAACCGGTAGATGCGGAATATCCAATTTTTCTGATTTCTGCACGAGAATATTTTTTAAATAAAACCGGGATTTTATCTTTTGGGATTCCGTCCCCATTATCTATTATTTTGATTTTTATGTCTTGATTTATTTTCTCACAATCTATAGTTATGAATTCATTAGGTGGTGAAAACTTTATGGCGTTGGTTAGCAGGTTTATTAAAACACGCTCGATTAATTCATTATCGTATTTTGCAAAATAAATATTGTCTATTTTATTATGAATAGTGATGTTTCGTTGATCTAACAACAATTTCACATTGGCTAAGGTATTATCAATAGTTTTATTTATCGAGTTTGTTGTAATCAAGAGTTCCATTTGGGTTTCTTCAAATTTCTGGATATCTAAAATATTATTTACAAGATGAAGCATTTGAAAAGCAGACTGTACAATGGTTAAATTTCTTTCTTTATTTGAGATTAATCCTGCATGTGGCGTATGAATATCAGCGGATGACATATTAATAATTGTGTTAAGCGGATTTTTCAAATCATGAACGATCATGCTAGAAAGATCTTCTTTAAATTGATTTAACTTTTCAATTTGAGTCAGAGAATTTTCAAGCTGAATGGTTTTAATATTAGTTTCCGTATTTTTCAAAGATAATAGGGCGTTTATATTCCTTAATCTAATTGCAAAAAAACCGGCAACAGCAACTATTAATACTGTAAGGATAAAACTAATTAGAACAAACAAAAGCTGTTTTTTTTGAGTTATAATCTCATTTTCTTTTTTTTCCAACAAAAGTTCTTTTTCCTTGTTTTTATACTTCGCTTCATTTTCCTTGGTTCTTGCCATTGAGTTTTCAGTATAAACCAGATATTTAACACTATCCACTTTTGTATAATAAACTAAGGCTTTCTGATAATCTTTTAGTTCATCGTATATAACAAAAAGATTATGATAGTTAAACCATAAACTCATATTTATACCCAAACTGTCGGCTAGTTTTGCGCCTTTGGTAGCTATTTCAATCGCTTTGTCGTATTGCTTAAGTTTAAAATAATTTGTGCCAATGTTTTTATAAATCATTGGTTTTTCAATTATTTCTCCATTAAGATCAGCCTCGTTGAGGGCTCTATATAAGAAATCGTTGGCTTTTTCATATTCCATAAGATTCTGATAAGAAGCTCCAAGCACATTGTAGTTGCTTGAATTTGTTGAAAAGTCATTTATTTTTTTTGCCCACAATCTAGATGTGTCAATATAAGCTATTGCCTTACGAATAGTATCCAAATTTCTGTTGTATTCATAATAAGTGGCTCCAAGCCGGTTGTATATTTGGGGTAAATAACTATGAATACTATATTTCTTTGATAAAATCAAGGCTTGTTTAAGATATGTAATAGATTCAGAATAAAGTGCTATTGCTCGGTAAAATTCTCCAAGCCCAACTTTAGCTTTTATAATATTTTCGTTATCACCAATATTTTCATATAAGCTTAGCGATTTAAACAAATAGAAATTCGCGGAATCCATAACTCCAATTTCCCTAAATGTTTTCCCACCAGAGAGGTATATATCGGCAAGTAAACTTTCATTATTTATTCTCTTTGTAAGATTTAATGCTTTCCTAAAATAAAACAATGAGGAATCTGAATTTGATTTTCCATATTGAAGCATTAATTGCTTTAATAACAATGTTTTAGTTTCTATATTCTGTGTGTTTTTTGCTTTGTTTCTTAAAGAATCGATTAAATATGTATGGTTTTGAGTGTAAGAATAGAGTGGAATTATTATACTAAGCATAACAACTATTTGGGGAATTGTAAATCGACATTTCCAAAATATTTGCAATGAGATTGAATCAGCTGTTTTTGTTTTTTTTCGCAGCATATTTAAAGTGTTAAATTCAATCGTTATCTAAAAATTAAGCATGTACGAATTCAAATCTTCATTTGAGTTTTTTAGTCCAAGTTTTTCGCGAAGACGGGTGCGAGCAATTTCTATACTTCTTTGCGATTGAAGTGTAAGTGATGCAATATCTTTTGTTGAAAGATTTAAGCGGAGATATGCACAAAGTTTACGTTCATTTTTGGTAATTTCCGGGTATTTTGAAATGAGGTTCTTAAAAAAGGAGTCATTTATTTGTTCAAAATGTTGCTCCAACTCTTCCCAAATTTGTTTATTTGTACTAGTAATCAGCGCATTTGAGAAGTTTTGGGCGTGCTCAAAATATTTACATGACATTTCGCATTTATCACGATTAATTGAATCCAAATTTTCTTTAAACTTTTCATAAGATTGATTGATTTTAAGTAAAGTTAAAGTTTTAGTTAGAATTTCTTTGGTTTTTAACTCAATCTCAGATTGGTATTTTTCTTCTTTTAAAATGGTAATTTGCTTTTCTCTTTCTGCTTTTTCATAATAATATTCTACAGTTCGAATGGCCGAATTTATTCGGGCATTTAACTCAATTTCATCTATTGGCTTTCGAATAAAATCGAAGGCTCCACTTTCCAAAGCAAGTTTTAAATCATCGGATGTTAATTTAATTCCGGTAGCCATTATTATAGGTATCTCAAGAGTTAATGGATTTTTCTTAAGCTCTTTAATTACATCTATTCCATTCATTTTAGGCATTTCCCAATCTGTAATTATAATATCGGGGATTGTTTGAAAAGCTATTTCTAAACCCAAAACACTATCAGACGAACTAATTATTTTGCATTTCGAATTAGGGTTTTGTAAAGTATTAATAATTATTTGAATATTCGATGGTTCATCGTCTATTACAAGTATAGTTATGTCCCTCATACATTTATATCTAATCAACAATTAACTTATCCAGTTTCTCTTCAAAATTAATGTTTATTCTAATACTAGACAAAAAGAAAAAATAGACTCCCTCACTAGTTGTAAATATTATAAAATAAGGGTAATTGTCAAAACTGGTTTTATAAAAAAGAATCCTAAAACCGAATTTATTCTCTTGCTCTTATCATCAAAAATAATTCCCTACTTTTGTATAATATTTAAACGCTCAATGAAGGTTTATTCCACAATACTTAAAAAGAAACAGCAAGGAAGAAAGCAAATTGCCATTTTAATCGATCCTGATAAACATCAGGAAAGTGATTTTTATGCTATGGCTCTACGCTTTAAACAACTTCCAATCGATTATTTATTTGTTGGAGGAAGTTTGATTTCGCGCGATTTGTTGGATGTTTGCCTTAAAATTTTTAAAACCGAAACCGATATCCCTTTAGTCATTTTTCCGGGAAGTGTGATGCAAGTTAACTCAAAAGCTGACGCGATTCTTTTACTTTCTCTTGTTTCCGGTCGAAATCCTGATTTGCTTATTGGTCGTCATGTTGAAGCCGTTCCCTACATCAAACAAGCTGAAATTGAGACACTTTCAACCGCTTATATGCTCATTGATGGAGGAAAAATTACTACTGCTCAATATATTAGCAGCACTTTACCAATTCCGGCCGATAAAGCAGAAATTGCTTCTTTAACGGCTCAGGCTGCCGAAATGATTGGTCATAAATTGATTTATCTCGATGCCGGAAGCGGAGCTATAAACACTGTGCCTGATGCAATGATTCGAAAGGTTCGTCAAGATATCGATCTTCCATTGATTGTTGGTGGAGGCATTCGCACACCTGAATTAGCTATTTCCAAATGCGCTGCCGGTGCTGATTTAATTGTAATTGGAAATGTTTTGGAAGAAAAACCTGAGCTTCTTTCTGATATGGTTATGGTTGTGCATAATTTTAGCAAAAAGTAGGCTTTTATTGTATTGATATTCATAAGAGTAGTAGCCAAATTACTACGAAACTAGCTATTATTTATTTGCAATTAACTTATGTTCTATTGCCGTCAAATTCATTTTGTTTACTTTTTTCAATTTAACATCATAACATTGCATGAGTTCTTGGTCAAAAATGACAATATTTTTACCACTTAGATGTAAAGAACTATTAAATCGAATGCCACTTGCACCTGTAAAAACGTTAATAAATTCACATATGAATTGAGTTGGTATGTATTCAATTTCTGTATCATACCTTCTCATTGGTTTTGAGAGGTCACGACTAATCCTCTTTCTTAATAAACTAGCTTTTATGGTAGTATTAATTTTTGTTGGTTGAAATAGGGGAGTATCTTCAGTAAAATCTACAATTTTAACAGACTTTAATTCCTCTTTTAATTGAAATCTAGCTACACTTAATTCATCCAAGAATGAAGCTCGAACTTCATAAAGAACAGTATCAGGATTATCACTTAAATATAAATATGGTATCCCAGAAGGATTAGCACGTCCACCATTTACAAGATCGGGTTTTGGGCTTTTCATTTCATCTGGGCTATATGGTTTTAGCCCACTTTGATGGTGCACTCTGGCTCGAAATAAGTCGTCTTTTGGTTTTAATTCAAATTGCGTGTTGAAAAATCCATCCCATCCCAATTCTTCCAAATATCCAATGTTTGAGATAAACCTCTTGGACCATTTCAATTCTTCTTTTAACTTTTCCCAATGATTGATATTCTCTATAATATCTTCATTGTACTCAACGATGTCTTCTGAGGTTAAAATACTGGTTGAGAGTCTTGGTAGAACTGCACGAAGAATTTTCGTAGCAATATCATGAGAGGTGAAAAAACTCCAATTTGCTTGAATCTTTGATTTAAGTGATTCGCCTTCTTCTACTACACGAAAGTTATCTATTAGCTCTTGAAAAAAGTCGAGTAGTTCATCAATGTCAATTAAGCAGACATTACTAGAATTACAAATTTTACAATCGCCAATTTTTTTAGACGATAATATGAATCCTTTCAGTTCTCTATCAGCAAAGCAGTTGGGGCAGATTTCCATTCGACTTATATATTACTTAAAAACTTCTGAATTATTAGAATGTGATTCTTGATAGAGATTTTTTTCACCACCCCTAATCCTGGATAGTGTTCTTCGTCAAAATAATTATCTAATTCTTGAATTGCTGAGTTAGTAAGATTGTTTTCTCTGCAATAAGTTACAGCTTTCAATGCAGCTTCAGCAAATTTCCCTTGCACATTAGCTATTGAGTCATTGCTTTCAGATGTAAAATGTCTAATCCAAATTTGATTCTGGCTATTTAAATATGTTAAATGTATTACAACAGCTCTAGGGGTACTGCCTCCATCGGTATATTCATATGGTAAAACAGTATAATCTGAAAATCCAATAAATCCTTCTTCCGAGTAAAAAAGATGCTCTTCCGAAAACCTATGCTCTTGAATATTAAGGAAATCACTATTGCGTACTTGTTTTTCAAAAAAGTTGTCTAACCTAATATAATTCTTATTTAATCCTCGAAGAAATCTGTCTAAAGCTCTATTTCTTCCTGGGTCTTCAACATTTATTGCACTAACTTCCACTTGTTGAACCAAGTTCCTAAAACCAATGTCATCAGCACTTACATCGTTTTTACAAATAATCATGCAATTTGTTAAATCATATTCATTTATACTTTGACGAATATAATTTGCATTTTTTTGATAATGAAAAGCCGGTATTAAAACACATTCTTCTTGACTATCAAGATAATCCAAAAAGTAATCATTGTCACCAGCTATTTCTCCCACTTCAGGATTGACGATTAAATAGGCTTGTTGATTTTGTTGTTGAAAAACTCTACAGACAAGATTTAAATTGTTTTGAGATTCTTTTACAGGCTCCAAAATTGGCATAATATAATCCTGTGTAATACCTTCAATAGCTAATTCACGCAATGCAATAAGTTCAAATTGCCTTGCTCTTAAAAGTGGGTAATACATATGTTAGGCATTTAATGGTGATTTAACATTATTTATCAGAATTCTCATTGCAGATTTGTTCAACTTGAGTGCTAAACTAAGTTGGTTAAATATTTTATAATAACGACCTGAAATAACATTTTCAAAATTTCTTTTTTTCATTTTTTCAATGAAGAGTTTATTTAACTCTAAATTCGGAATCTGCCTTAAAATATCACTACAGATTCTGAATTGATTGAAGCTTGTCATATTTGGGAGCTCACCCAAATGTGATTTAACAATTGCCTTGTATTCATTGGTATGGAGAATATGCATTATTGTTTCCGCCTCTATTTCAATATCATTTATTGCATTTCGATAAAGCGTGAACTTTTGAGTTTGATTCCTTTTATAGGTTATTATTCCTATTTTGGAATCATACTTTTCAAATATATGCAATTTGGTTTCTGGTATAATAAGATATATTTGATTAAATGCTTTTCGATAATTTTCAAGTTGTAGTTTTAAACGACTATCGGTATCATATTCTGTCTTAATCTCAAATACCTTAGAATTACCATTAAACATTGCTAAGTCGGCAATTGCACTACCAACTCTATATTCACTGTAAACTTTTGAGTCGGTTTGTCCGATTTCCTTAATTAACCATTCCGTTAAAAAGGAATTTTTTAAGATATATTCATTTTGGTAATATTTTTCTAAAATGGAATAAACATGTTTTAAATAGTCATAATAGGTAGCATTTGAAGAACTTATCCAATTTTCATCATATCTTTCAATTTTGTAATTTATTGAAGTAAAATCATTTTTCATCCATAATTCAGCTTCATTCCTTAGAAATAAAGAAGAATAATCACGTAATTGATTTTGGCTGTATGATGTTTTAACTT
>CAZTST010000110.1:0-12414 GCA_964616585.1 uncultured Draconibacterium sp. | reverse complement strand
GGTCTAGCCTTAGCATCCTGATTATGTGACCATTGAATTCTAAAATCGCGAGTTCGGGAATAATCAGGAGAACCTTCTGTACCCAAAATGTTTATGCCATATTTAAAATCGAATGAGCCTGAATATTGATATTTTTTTACATAACGAATATTAGGATTTAAAGACCAACTTCCTCGTGTATAAACACTTCCTTTTATACTCAGGTCAAAATATTCGCTTAATGACCAATAATATCCACCATTCATTAAATAATATCCTTGTTTTGCCGATGAGCCATAAGTAGGCATCAGTATTCCAGACCGTTGCCCACTTTTACTCGGAAATAAACCAAACGGCAGAATTAAAGGAGTAGGAACGCCTTCTATTTGAAAATTAACAGGGCCTGTAATAATCATGCCTCCCGGAATTACCTTCGATTTATTAAACCTAAAAGAATAATGGGGATCAGGATGATCGCAAGTTGTATATTGTCCACCTTGGATATAAGTAACATCATCCGCCATTTTTTTTATTTTATCACCTAAAAGATAACCTTCACCTTCTTCAGTTTTAACTCCATAAATTATTCCTTTTTTTGTATTAAAGTTATAACGTAATTGTTTGGATTCAAATTCTTTATCACTATCTTTAAAAACAGGCGTTCCAAGAACTTTGCCTTTTTCATCTTTTAATCCTTCCGAAAATAATTCGCTTGTATTCAAATCTATTTCCACAAAATCTCCAGTCAGATTTATAGTTCCATAGTTAATAACTCCTTTTTTATAAAGATAAACCTTGTGATTTTTTAGGTCAAAATGCAAAGAATCACCGGAATTGTATTCCACAATTTCGTCTAATTGAGATTCTTTTCGAGGCACAAGCAGACTATCCAAAGACAGCGTATCTATCTGAATTACTGCTTTTTCAATCAATGTATCAGAAATAATCTCCAAATCATCAAAACGCACAGAATCGGCTGAATTACTTATTACGCTATCATTAAATTGAGTCGCCAATTGAGTTTCGATTATACTATCCAATATAAGAGTATCTGCCTGAAATATTCTTTTCTTAATCAATGTATCAGTCTTAATATCTTTAATATCAAATGATTGATTATTGCTAACTGAGGATACCAAAGGTTTTCCACACGATATAATGCTAGTTAAAACTGCAACGTATGCAAGTATGGCTATAAGTGCCTTAAAATATGTTGTTGATAAAAACGTTAACAATTTGTTTTATATAGATTTTGGAGAAGCTTCTTATTCAATAATTTTAGCCCCAAAACTAAGGAAAATAAACAAACCCGATGAAAAGAAAGAGTTAAAAAATGAAAGACCTTTTAAACAGTTTTATGAACAAATTTTTCATTTTTAAAGGTTTAATACTACTAAATATTATTATTTTTATACTATATAGTACTGATTCTCAAGGCCAAAACCTAGTTGACCGGATTGTAATTGATGCCGGACATGGAGGAAAAGACCCTGGCGCTTCCGGAAAACGAAGTCGTGAAAAAGATATTGTTCTTTCAATTGCACTGAAAGCAGGTAAATTAATTGAAGACAACGTTAAAGATGTTACAGTTATTTATACACGTAAAACAGATGTTTTTATTCCACTGAATACCAGAGCAGACATTGCCAATAACAGTAAATCCGATTTATTTATTTCAATCCACTGTAACAGCAATATTTCAACACAACCCAAAGGATCAGAAACTTACGTAATGGGAATGCACAAAAGCGAGGAAAACTTACAAGTTGCAATGCTTGAGAACTCGGCCATCTTGCTCGAAGACGATTATAAGACAAATTACGAAGGTTTTGACCCAACATCTACTGAAAACCATATTATTTTCAACTTTTTTCAGAATAGTTTTCAGACACAAAATATTGAAATGGCTTCGGCTGTTCAGGCTGAGTTTAAGGCTAATACAGCTGTTCGCGACCGTGGAGTAAAAGAAGCCGGTTTCTGGGTTTTATACAAAACAGCCATGCCTGGAGTTTTAATAGAGACAGGCTTTTTAAGTAATGCAACCGATGAGGCTTATTTAATTTCGGAAAAGGGTCAAAATCAAATGGCTGCAGCTATTTTTAATGCTTTTAAAGAATATAAAACTAAGCACGATGCTTTGGAGTTACAAAAAGTTGGGTTTAACGTTAGTCAAATTCAAAAAATCAAAACCAATGAAAAGGATTTTGGAAAAGTATCGTTTCGTGTGCAATTCTTAAGTTTAGACGTTGAAAAAAAGCTTACCGATAAAAAATATAATCAACTGCCAAATATTAAATCATATTTTTATAAAAATTTATATCGCTATACATGTGGCGATACACCAAATTATTCTGAAGCAGTAAATCTTCAGAATAAAGTACGAAAATTAGGGTTCAGTGATGCTTTTGTTATTGCCCTTTTGAATGGTGAAAGGATAAGTATAACCGAAGGTCGGAAATTAAATGAGCACTAATTTTTTTGTAATATTTTGACTTATTATTGCCAAAACATTAGTTTTTTTAACGAAAAGAATATATAGAATCTAGGTTTTTCGATCAATTATTTTGCATCTTTGCAAAGATATTGCATTAATCTAATTATGAAAATTTCTAAAGAAACAAAAATAGGAGCCATTTTTATTATAGGAGCAATCCTTTTAATATGGGGCTATAGCTTTTTAAAAGGCAAGGATTTATTAACTTCAAGTCGTACTTTTTATGCTGTATATCATAATGTTAGCGGACTTGGCAAGGCCAATCCTGTTTACATTAACGGAATGCAGGTAGGACAAGTAACACAAATGTATTTCGATCCTGCGCTTAACGGTAAAATAATTGTTGGATTAACAATTGATAAGGACTTTCCTATTCCAAAAGATAGTAATGCTGAGATTTTAAGTACTGATTTGATGGGGACAAAAGCAGTAAATCTTAATTTAGGCACATCACCGGAATTTGCAAAAGATGGCGATACTCTTGCTTCAAAATTAGCTGCAACACTTTCCGAACAAGTAGAACAAAACATTGGACCGCTTAAAAAACGGGCAGAAGAACTTTTGTCAAGTATCGATGAGATTTTAACAAGTTTAAATGCTGTTTTAAGCGAAGAACAAGTTACAAGCCTGAAAGGAAGTATTGCTCATATTAACTCATCATTACAAAGTGCAGATACATTAATGCAAAATGTTGGCAATTTTGTAGCTGAAGAAAAATCGAAAGCAAAAGAAATTTTAAACAATTTGGAATCTATTACCGGAAATTTCAAAAATAATAATGAAAAACTCACAGCTATAATTACCAATTTTCACAGCATTAGTGATACTCTAGTTCAATCCAATATTGCGGGAACACTCAACAGTGTTAATAAATCGATGTCTGATTTCAGCCTCATTATGAATAAAATAAATAAAGGTGAAGGAAGCATTGGATTATTGCTCACTAACGACACTCTTTATTTGGAGTTGGAGAAATCTTCACGCGATTTGAATCTTTTATTGGAAGATATTCGATTGCATCCTAAAAAATATGTTAAACTGAGTTTGTTTTAAACTACCAAATAAAAATATCTTCTTTCTTTTTTGGCCGCTTGTCAATTAGCCATAAAAAATCATTTAGTTTCATTTGATCGGCAGGAATTTGGTCCGGCGGATATAGTTTGGCTTTAGGCTCTTTTTGATAAGTAATTGTTTCCAATTGATTGTCTTTCAGAAAAATGAGCATATCTGTTGCAGAGATTCGTGTCATTCCTATTGGTGTTTGATCCTCTTCCCAAAGAAAATAAACTGTTTCAGAGTTGTCAAAAACACGTAGTTTACGCAAATCATTATCCTTAAACCAGCCTATCATTGAATTGCCTTTAACTTGATTAAAATACTGAGGATCGATAGTATCTTGAGATATAAGGAAAACATTCTTTTTAAAGACTATCGAATCAAGCTCTCCCTGACGAATTACAAGCTGAATTTCATCAGCTTTAAATTGATTTTCTTTATGCCAGATTACAGGATCTCTATAAAAATAAATAGTAGAATCCTTTTTTTGATATACCATAGAATCGCTCATGCCTTGAAAATCATTTCGATAGAATTTCATCTGACGATATGCAAGTAAACTCTCCACTTTATCAGCCGAATCGAGTAGAATTTTTAAAGTATCGGCATGTATAAACAATGAATCGCCATCTTCTATCAATATTGCCATTGCACTATCCACAACAAATGCGAACCTATCCTTTTTTCTGTATTTAGCATAACCACCGCTAACTATTACATTCTGAACAGTATCAGTCATTTGCACGTTTTTAAAAGCTTCGGCTATTCCATTTAATTTGTCGTAATACAAACTATCACCTTGCAGCGTGTTGGCTCTATCTTGTATAAAAGCCTTCTTTTTTAAACGTGTATAATCATTTTGAGTATCATGAAAACCTGATTCGGCATACATATAAGAACTATCTCCTACAATGGTAGTCGGACCCGTAAAATCAAGTGTTTTATACTGAGTGTGGTAGCGAAGTGTATCAGTTTTTAATATATGATCTTTATTTACTAAAACTACGCTATCGCGAAAAATAACTATTTCTGTTTCAGTATAATAAAACCCTTTTTTACTTGTAAGTACATTAGTTGAGTCTACAACTTTTCCCCAAATAAAGTACTCTCCTACTTTTTCATTTCGTTTATAAATAAGTCTATCAGTATATAATGTGAGTTTCTTATCGAGTAATCTAACATTTTGATTGACTTTTGCAATGCGCGTATTTCCATCATAATATAATATATCGCCATACAAATGGAGTGAATCATTCATTTTAATATGCACCCGACCAAAGGCATCCATACTGTTTTTATCATTATAAAGATAAGCGCTATCGCACCACAAAATAGATCCTTCGTGCTCTACCACAACATCGCCAATCAGTCGCTGCACATTGTTGCCCAATTTTTTATCATAAATTCCACGACTTGCCTTCTGTATTTCGATCTTTTTTGTGGCCTTTTGTTCCTGAGCATATCCTTGAATAGAAATCACTACTGATATAAGTAAAAATAATAGAATGCTTTTTGTTTTTATCATTATATAAATTCTAAACGTTAGTTTCCTTTGTCGGAAAAATTAGCGAAAAAATAACAGCTAGTGTTAAAGCAACGACAAAACTACCTAATCTTTCAGATATTCCTGTTGGTTCTACCAAAAAATTCTTCCAAATAATGGCCGATGTAGTTCCTCCGATTAATGAAGCAAATACGCCGGCTTTTGAAAATCGTTTCCAAAATAAAAGCAATAATACGGCAGGGCCGAATGAAGAACCAATTCCTGCCCAAGCATAAGAAACTAAACCATATACAGTATCAGAAAACCAAAGAGCAATAAAAAAAGCAACCAAACCAACTAATATAATCAGTATTTTATTTACCCAAAGCATTTGTTTTTCAGATAGTTTCTTTTTTGATAGATCGTGATATAAGTCTTCGCTGGCTGCAGAAGAACAGACCATTAATTGCGAAGATGCGGTTGACATCATTGCAGAAACTGCACCCGACAATAGAATTCCTGCTAAAATTGGAGTTAGTAAAAACATAACCATCACCGGTAATATTTGTTCGGCATCGCTGGCAAGAACAGCTGCATTTTCGCCTAAAGCACCACTTTTTACGAGAACAAAACCAATAATTCCAATTCCAAATGCTCCAATATATGCTATAACTGTCCAAATTATTGCAACCCATTTGGCTGTTGAAGAACTCTTACTATCTCTAAGAGCCATCATCCGAGCCAAAAGCTGCGGCTGACCGGTATATCCTAATGCCCAACTCATTCCACTTAAGACTAAAATAATGGCAGCAAAACCACTTTTGCCGGCTGTAAGGCTTGCATATTCTGTGGTAGTTTCTGCCAATGCTCCCACAATATCAATATTGTTTGAAGCTATAAAAAACAGCGCAATTATTGGTAGGGCTATCAATGTGATAATCATTAAAATACCTTGAAAAACATCAGTTGCTACAACAGTAATAAAACCACCCAACATAGTGTAAATAGTCACCATGGCCGAACCTAAAATCATTCCCCATAATGGATCGATACCAAATGCTTCCTGAAATACTTTTCCGGCTCCGCTATACTGTGCTGCGATATAAAAAAGAAAGAAAAACATCACTATTGTTGCAGATAAAATTCCAATAGAACGTTCAGAACCTGGAAATTTCTTAGTGAAAAGTCCGGTAATTGTTAAAGCGCCAGTTTCATCGGTTAGTTTACGCAAAGGCTCTGCCATAACTAACCAAATAAATATAACGCCCAACACACAACCAAGAGCAACCCAAATAGTACTATAACCATCGATAAAAGCATGACCAGTCAAACCTAAAAGCAACCAAACTGACTCACCTGTGGCTCTTTCAGAAATAGCTAAAGATACACCTGATATCTTTTTTCCGCCTAAAACAAAATCGGAATTAGTTTTGGATTTCCGAGCAGAATAAATCACAATCGCCGTTAAGGCAAATAAGTAAAGTATGAAAACAATAAGCATATTTGTATTTATTTGATGAATTCCAACAAAGGTAGAATAATTCGATAATGTGTCGATGAGTTTATGCTAAGATGTGAAAATGAGTTGATGATGAAAACATTGACTTTTGAATCAATCAAATTTTCAAATTCTCAATCTCTTAATTCAATTCCTTTATTTCAATCATAATATTAATCTATTAGCAAAATAGCAAATTATAAGTTGGTCGTACAAATTTTTCTCATTAAATTTGGCTCTCGAAAATAAAGATTATGCTTTATGCCGCTATCGACATTGGGTCGAATGCCGTCCGATTATTATTTGCCAATGTTTTTGAAAGACAAGGAGTTACACGCATTGAAAAAGCTAGTCTCATTCGAATACCTCTTCAGTTGGGAAAAGATGTTTTTAAAACACACAAAATCAGTAGTTCCCGTGCAAAAAATTTTATCAATACCATGAAAGCTTTCAAGCTTTTGATTGATGTTTACAAACCCATTGATTTTATTGCCTGTGCAACTGCCGCTATGCGGGAAGCTGAAAATAAAAACGAAATTTTACATAAGGTCAAAGTTGAAACAGGAATAAATATTCACTTGATTGATGGCGCATTGGAAGCTACAATTATCCGTTCGGTTAATACAAGTTTATTTCCAAATAGCGATGCTTTAACCTTACTTATTGACGTTGGTGGTGGAAGTACTGAATTAAGTCTGGAAAAAGGTAATGTTTTAATCGAAAGCAAATCATTTAATATTGGCACTATTCGTATTCTAAAAAATCAATATAGAAAAGAAATTTGGGAAGAAATTAATAAGTGGCTTAATCAATTTAAAAATGATTTCGGACATATTAATTGCTTAGGAACCGGTGGAAATATCAATAAATACGCAAAACTTTATGGAAACTCCGAAACTAATATTTTACCTTTAAAAGCTTTTGAGAATGGATACAAGGAGCTTCGCAAGCTATCTGCAAAAGAACTCATTGAGAAATATGGATTACGACCAGATCGCGCCGAGGTTATCGTTCCTGCAGGGAAAATTTATCTCGAAATAATGAAACAAATTCAGGCAGCTTCCATTTTTGTTCCTCGCGTTGGACTGGTTGATGGTTTAATCTTAGGCTTACACGAAAAAAATGCTATCAAATTAAAGAAGAAAAAAATAAATAAATTTAAAACATAAAAATTATGACACCTATTAAAACCTATATCGAAAAAAATAAAAATCGTTTTTTAGAAGAACTGTTTGGCTTAATCAGAATCCCTTCAATTAGTTCAATTGCAGCACACAAAGACGATATGTATAAAGCTGCTGAATACTGGAAGAAAACTCTATTAGAAGCTGGTGTCGATCGTGCTGAAATATATGAAACCAAAGGAAATCCGGTAACTTATGGTGAGAAAATCATCGATTCTTCATTTCCAACGGTTCTAGTTTATGCACATATGGATGTGATGCCTGTTGATCCTTTAGAATTATGGAAAAGTCCTCCTTTTGAACCTGAAATTCGCGATGGTAAAATTTGGGCTCGTGGTGCCGATGACGATAAAGGACAAAGTTTTATGCACGCCAAAGCTTTTGAATATTTGGTTAAAAACGATCTTTTGAAAGTAAATGTAAAGTTTATGATTGAAGGTGAAGAAGAAGTTGGATCGCCCAATTTACCAAAATGGTGTGCCGACAATAAAGCTATGCTTGATGCCGATATTATTTTAGTTTCAGATACAGGCATGATTGCTCCTGATATTCCAAGTATAACAACCGGATTACGAGGACTTTCCTATTGGGATGTTGAAGTTACCGGTCCTAATCGCGATTTACATAGTGGATTATTTGGTGGCGCTGTAGCTAATCCTATCAATGTGCTTTCCAAAATGATTGCTTCAATGTTGGACGAAAACAACAAAATTACAATTCCCGGATTTTACGATGATGTTATGGAAGTTTCTGCCGAAGAGCGCGAACTTTTAGGAAAAGCTCCTTTTAATGTTGATGCGTATAAAAAAGCAATTGATGTTGAAGATCTTGCTGGCGAAATAGGTTATTTACCAACCGAACATACAGGTATTCGTCCGACTTTTGATATTTGTGGTATTTGGGGTGGTTATACAGGCGAAGGCGCAAAAACTGTTCTTCCTTCAAAAGCCTTTGCTAAGGTTAGTACTCGTTTGGTTCCAAATCAGGACAATGTAAAAATTTCTAAATTGTTTAAAGATCATTTTGAAAGCATTGCTCCAAAAAGCGTAAAAGTAAAAGTAACTCCTTTGCACGGTGGACAAGGTTATGTTTGTCCGATTGATATACCAGCATATAAAGCAGCCGAAAAAGCACTAATTGATACTTACGGAAAACGCCCCGTTCCTGTTAGAAGCGGAGGAAGTATTCCTATTATCTCTGCTTTTGAAGAAATTTTAGGAATTAAATCTGTATTGATGGGTTTTGGATTAGAATCTGATGCTATTCACTCACCAAATGAGAATTTTCCACTGGAACAATTTTACAATGGTATTGAATCGTTAGTTGCTTTCTATAAGCATTTTGCAGAAATGAAGCAATAAATAATTAAGTCTAAACAATAAAGCCTTTCTCCCTCAGCCGATGGGTTGGAAGGTTTTTTTTGGATTTAAGAGAATCTTTACATCCTTATTATTCTTAAATGTTTTTATTGTTTTAATGATTTTGTGGCAAAAAATGAATTCTCAGTAAACTTAACAATGCATTCAGGCACACAATTTGCTTATTAGTGAAAAAATATCGTATCATGAAATAGCCATGATTGGAAAACACCAAATGAAATGACATTAATATTCATCATGGCGTATTCCATCTGGCCAAACAAAAAATTATAAACAGATGAAAAAAATCAGCCTTATTCTTCTTTTTATTTCAACATTGATGCTACAAGCACAGGAAATTGTTGAAAAAGAAATCAAAACACAAATTAATGAAGTAACAGTCTTTATCGATGGTGCACAAATAAATCGAGAAAAAGACATTGAGCTAATTAAAGGAACAACACTTCTAAAATTTACAGGTCTATCGCCTTATGTCGATGCTAAAAGCATTCAATTAAAAGCTGATGGCGACTTAAATGTGCTTTCGCTTAATTTTCAAAAAAATTATTTAAATGAAACAAAGAAATCGGAACAAATGAAAAGCTATGAGCTAAAGCTTAAAACTTTAGACGACAAAATCCGATTGGAAAAAACTCATTTGGCAATTTTACAAGAAGAATTGGATTTTTTAAAAGAAAATCGAACAATTGGAGGTAAAAACGAAGTTTTATCCGTTGTAAATTTTAAAGAAACAGCGGCTTTCTATTCAGATAAGTTAACAGCTATCAAATTTAAAGAAATTGAGCGTAACGAAAATCTGGAAAAATTAAGCAAAGAAAGAAACGATTTGCAAAACCAAATAAATACTCTTTCTTCAGATAAGAATTTCCCCACAGGTGAGATTTGGGTGAAAGTTGAAGCAAAATCAGCTCATAAAGCATATTTCAATTTAGGCTATTTAGTTGAAAATGCCGGATGGTTTCCTTCTTACGATGTCCGCGCAAAAAGCATTAATCAACCCATTGAAATTGCATATAAGGCTAATGTTCATCAGGATACAAAAGTTGATTGGACAAATGTAAAAATGATTTTCTCATCTTCTAACCCAAAAAGTGGCGGCGTGAGTCCTGAGTTAATTCCTTATTTCCTGAATTATAATTCTGTTCCTCCTGTTTATAATAAAAAATACACTACTGTTAGTGGTCAGGTTTTATCGGCAGATGATAATCTTCCTCTTCCCGGTGCAACAGTTACCATTCAAGGCACAACAATTGGCACAGTCACTAATTCAGATGGAAATTATTCTCTTTCTATTCCTGCAAATGGAGGTATTTTAGTTTGCAGTTTTATTGGAATGAAAACTACAGAAAGGCAAATTAATAATCCGTATATTAATTTTCGTTTGGAATCTGAGAATATGATTCTTATGCAGTATGAAATTGCTGAATATGATATTGAAAAAGCACCATTGGCTTTTCAGGGAAAAGCCGCGGATAATCGAATTCGTGGATTAGCTAGTCTTAATCAAAAAGATAAAGCAAGTTCTTTAGCTCCAGCTGTTATTCAAATTGAAAAACAGACTAGTTTTGCTTTTGAATTGGAAAAATCGTATAGCTTAAAATCTGATAACCAAACCCAAACTGTTGTAATGCAAGAGATTAGCATTCCTGCAAGTTTTCAATATTTCTGTATTCCTAAAATCGATGCCGATGCATTTTTAATGGCTTATGTTACCGATTGGGAAAAACTAAATTTGCTTGAAGGCGAAGCAAATCTGTTTTTCGAAGATACTTATATCGGAAAATCACTTTTGGATGTTCGATATACAGGAGATACACTTCAAGTTTCGCTTGGGCGCGATAAAAACGTTCAAATAAAACGCGAAAAGCAAAAGGATTTCACCGAAAAGCAATTTATCGGCAATAAAAAGGAAGAAACAAAAGCATGGACAATTAGCATTAAAAACAATAAAAAACAAAATATTAGTATTGTTTTATTAGATCAAATTCCTGTTCCAACTATCGAAGAAATTGAACTTCAAGTCCAAAATATTAGCGGTGCAAATTACAATAAAGGAAATGGAGAATTAAAATGGGAACTTAATCTTGCTCCACTCGAAAATAAAATTCTCGAAGTTAAATACAGTTTGAAATATCCAAAAATACAACGTTTAATTTTAGATTAAATGCATAGATACGAAAGGCATACCCCTTTGTTTAGCGACGAAGAATTCGCTCGCATTCGGCAGGCAAAAATTGCCGTTGCCGGATGCGGCGGTTTGGGAAGTACTGTGCTTCAATTACTTGCACGAATAGGTTTTGGAACTATTCACTTTTGGGACGATGCTGTTTTGGATTTGCCCGATCTTAATCGACAGATTCTTTATAAAACACCTCATCTTGGGCAACTTAAGACTAAATCAGCACTTTCTGAACTCAAAGAAATTAATCCTGATATAAATTTTATTGCACATAATGAGCGTCTTTATTTAGAAACAAAAATTCCGGAGATTGATTTAGTTGTTGATTGCCTGGATACTTTTGCTTCTCGCCTTATTTTGGACAAACTTTTTTTTGCTAATGATATTCCTGTAATTCATGGAAGCGTATTTCAAGAAACAGGACAAGTAACTACCTTATTTCCAGGCAAAACAGATAATTATCAAGATACTTTTGGAATTGAAGATTTTCCCGAAGAGCAACAAATAAAAACAATCTTTCCTCCTATTGTTACTACAATTGCTTCTTTGCAAGCTGCCGAAGTCGTAAAATGTATCACAAAAAAGTACGACCAAATGCTTTTAAACAAACTTTTAAGAGTCGATATGAAAGAGAACTATTTTGAGATTCTGCCGCTTACCTAATTTAGAGATCAGCTTCATTAATAAATGTATCGAAAGCCATTTTTATATCTTTTTCGATGTTTTGATGAAACTGACTAAAGGCCAGAACAAGTTTTCTACCTTTTTCGGTTAAAATGGTTTGACCACCTTCTTTGCCTCCACGTGTTCTTTCAAGCAACTTAAATCCCAGCGTTTTTTCAATCTTTTTTAAATCGCCCCAGGTTTTGCGATAGGTAATATCTAATGCTTCAGTAGCAGCCATTAAAGAACCGGTTTCTTCAATCTTTTTCAAAATCAGCCATTTACCATCGCCCATAATGCCTTTTCCTGCTTTATCCGATAACCAGAACTTATAGTTCAGATGAAGTGATTCATAGGCAAATTCCTGTTTTGGATCCATTTTTTTGAAATAATGTGACGCGTGATTAGTGATGTGTTTGGAGTTAGATGAGGAGTACTAACCCGTAACTCTTAACTCTTAACTCTTAACTCTTAACTCTTAACTCTTAACTCTTAACTC
>CAZTST010000109.1:10020-12500 GCA_964616585.1 uncultured Draconibacterium sp. | reverse complement strand
TAGGTTCAATGCTGTCTTTAATTTTTTTAAGCTCTTCCTTGTATTTATTCGCATTTTGCTTGCCAAGTTCGATAAACTCCATCCAATTTGGAATGCCATCAAGATTATCGAAACTGTAAATTTTTTCAATATTTGGTGCCACTTTCGCGTGTACACTTAATATGTCGTAATATTCTTGGGAAGAAGTAATAATAATTCGCGCATCTGAATGCACCAGAATATGCTCATATTCTTTTTGTCCATTATTAGGATAGATAGGAACATGAATGACTCCAACTTGGCTCATTCCCATATCTATAAAATTCCACTCCGGTCGATTGTTGGAAACAGTTAGAATTTTATCGCCTTTTTTAAAGCCCGCAGCTAATAAGCCATAGCTAAAGTTATCGACAAACTCTTTGTATTGCCGGCTACTAAATTTTTCCCATTGGCCATTTCTTTTTACAACCAGGGCATCATCTTTTGGGTACTTTTCAACAAATTGATCTACAATGTCGAAGGTTCTTCTTATTTCCATCTTTGTTTTAGGTTTAAAGGTGAATTAACATAACTTAGGGGTCTATATTGATTTTGGTTTAAAAGTCCACGTAAAATTGAATTCGGCCACCTGCACACCATCATTATTCCTGCCTACTGATTTAACTGTTACTATCTTTCCTTCTCCATCTGCAAGGCTTTCAGCTACAGCCTTCGAGATCTCTTCGCCTTGCTCACATTTAAATATTATTTTACTAGTGGCTTTTTTTGTGAATTCCGCATTCATATCATATACCAACATAGAAACAGGAACTTTAGCATCGTAAATAGATGCCATAGCTAAAATTCCTGTCGATAATTCGGCGGCCATTGCTAATACTGCAAAATAAACAGATTGAAAAGGATTTTTATTCAGATATTTATAAGGTACAGATACCTCTGCCTTATGTTGATCAATTTTCAAAACCTTTAGACCAACAAAAAAACCTAAAGGTAAATTTTTCAACATAAATAATCGCATACGAAAGCTATTGGTAGCCAGAACTCTAATTTTATTTTTAGTCATTTAGTTGTTTCAAATTTGGTTTTTGGTTTTCTTCTTTATTTTAAAACAGCCTCCGGTCGTAACCGGAGGACAGTCTCATTTTGTTTGGCTAAAAACAATATTTATTTGCTTCTATCAAATGATCCGCAATACGACGGCGTGCAGCTTTTGCATTAACAGGCAGAGCTTTTGTAAAACGCTTCATACCCATCAACATAGCTTGTTGCTCATCGCCTTCAGCAAAGGCATTCACACTATCAATACCGAATTTATTCATTTTACTAGCAGCATCGTACATATAAACTTCGAGCATATCTTTAAAAGCAGGAACATTGTCATGATTCATACTTTCTAATTTCTCAACGCGAAGCAACATAGATTCAGCAGCGTAAGTAATCATTATCATATCAGAGATATCCATCAAGATTTCCTGTTCGTCGTTAAAGGTAGCCATAAATTTCTGAAGTGCAGCACCTGCAACCATTAATATTGCTTTTTTGAAATTAACGATTAGTTTTTTCTTTGATTCGTAATAATCTGTAGATACTGAGCCGAAATCAGGAATACCCATAAGTTCTTTGGCAACTTCTTTAGCAGGTGTTAAAAGATCCAAATCGCCTTTCATTGCTCTTTTTATAAGTTCACCAACTATAACCATACGGTTAATCTCGTTAGTACCCTCAAATATACGATTAATACGCGCATCACGATAAGCTTTTTCAACCGGAGTTTCGGCAGAATAACCCATACCGCCATATATTTGAACACCTTCATCGGCTACATAATCCAATGCTTCAGAGCCAAACACTTTAGCAATTGAAGCTTCAATTGCATATTGATAAATACCTTCGATAGTTGCTTTTCCAATATCTATTCCTCCGGCAATCAACTCATCTTTAGCATCATCAATATTTTGGCTGGCACGATAAACCAAAGATTCCAAAGCAAAAGTGCGAATAGCCATTTCTGCAATTTTGTATTTAATTGCTCCAAAACTAGAAATTAAAACCTTGAATTGTTTGCGCTCGTTTGCATAATTTACAGCATTGTCGATAATAGCTTTACATGCACCCACTGCTGCACCACCTAATTTTATACGACCTAGATTTAAGATATTCAAAGCAATTTTAAAACCTTTATCTCTTTCGCCTAAAAGATTGTCGATTGGAACATTTACATTATCATAATACATTTGACATGTAGAAGATCCTTTGATTCCCATTTTCTCTTCTTCAGCACCAGCTTTAACTCCATCCCAAGTGCGTTCTACAATAAACGCACTAAGGTTTTTATCATCATCGATTTTGGCAAAAACAATATATAAATCTGCAACTCCACCATTTGTAATCCAAATCTTTACTCCATTCAAGATATAGTGCTTTCCTTCTTTGCTTAACGTGGCTTTTGCTTTACCACTATTTGCATCGGAGCCTGCATCTGCTTCAGTTAGACAATAAGC
>CAZTST010000109.1:1903-10010 GCA_964616585.1 uncultured Draconibacterium sp. | reverse complement strand
GTTGCTAATTTGGTAACATACTTTTTCTTTTGTGCTTCAGTGCCGTAATATAAAATTGGCAAAGTACCAATTCCTGTATGAGCAGAATATGCAACTGCAAAGCTGAATCCTTTACCCATTTCTTCAACAGTAAGCATTGATGTAACAAATTTCTGACCAAAGCCATCGTATTCTTCAGGTACTGAAATTCCAAGAAGACCTAACTCACCAGATTCGCGCATTAATTTTATCAATAATTCACCGTCATGCTTTTCTAATTGATCAACTTGAGGAAGTACTTGAGTATCGGTAAAATCCTTGCAGCTTTGCTGCATCATTCTTTGCTCTTCATCAAATTCCTCAGGTATAAAAACATCCTTTGCTAATGTTTCGCGAATTAAAAACTCGCCCCCTTTTAGTGTGTTATTTTTTGACATGATTTTTTATTTTTTCGTTTTATATGTTAACTTATTTGATAATATATTTTTCTTTTTGGCAGATTATAACATTTCAAATATTCCGGCAGCACCTTGTCCAGTTCCAATACACATGGTAACCATTCCATATTTACCACCTGTACGTTTTAAGTCGTTCAATAATTGAACGGTTAATTTCGCACCCGTAGCTCCTAATGGGTGACCTAAAGCAATAGCTCCACCATTGATATTTACTTTTGATTCATCCAAACCCAATTCGCGAATAACTGCAATAGATTGAGTCGCAAAAGCTTCGTTTAATTCAAACAAATCGATGTCTTCAAGCTTCAAACCGGCATGTTTCAACACTTTTGGAATAGCAACCATCGGACCGACACCCATCTTGTAAGGCTCAACACCAGCCACTTGATAATCTACCAAACGAGCAATAGGTTTTAAGTTGTATTCTTTCAATACTTTTTCAGAAACCACCAATACAAAGGCAGCACCATCCGACATTTGCGAAGAGTTACCAGCAGTAGAAGTTCCTCCTGCAGCAAAAGCTGGTTTTAATTGACCTAATCCTGCGGCAGTAGTTCCTCTACGAGGACCTTCATCGGTATCTACAACATATTCGCGTTTAAGCATCTTACCATCTTTATAATAATTTTCCTTTACAGTAATAGGTACAATTTGACCTTTAAAATGGCCTGCATCAAGTGCAGCAACTGCTTTATCAACAGATTTAGCGGCGAAAACATCTTGCTCTTCGCGAGTGATTTTGTACTCATTGGCAACCATTTCGGAGGTTAAACCCATGCTTAGATACCATTTAGGATGGTCTTTGGCAATTGTTGGATTTGGAACCTGACGCCATCCTCCCATTGATATCATGGACATAGTTTCCGCTCCACCGGCAATTACCATATCTGCTAAACCTGCAGAAATTTTTGCCGAAGCAATGGCTATGGTTTCCAAACCGGAAGCGCAATAACGATTGACTGTAGAACCCGGAACATCAACGTTTCCCATAGTCATTAAGGCTAGTAATCGCCCCATATTGAAACCTGATTCTCCCTCCGGGAAAGCATTTCCAACAACTATTTCATCAATTTTAGATTTATCTATTTGCGGAAAATCTTTCATTAAATGATTGATTACTTCCGCCGCAATATCATCGGGACGCATAAAGCGAAAAGCACCACGGGGAGCTTTCCCAATTGCCGAACGATATCCACCTACTATATATGCATTCATATTATTTCTTTTTTTAATTCAACAATGATTCTGTTATTAGTCAATGTTCTAATTAGTTACGTAAGATTTTTCCTTTAGTAATTAAACTCTGAATTCGTTCGAGCGTTTTACGCTGCATACACAATTCAAGGAAGGCTCTACGTTCTAAATCAAGTAAATATTGTTCAGAGACCTCAGTTAAAGCCTGAGAAATATCACCACCGGCCATTACAAAGCCTAATTTTTCGGCAATCAATTTATCATGTTCCGACATATAATTCGCGGTTGTAAAACCATCGGCACCAACATAAACCAATCCCATAGCCTCGTTTCCCAGTATTTTTATATCGTTACGAGGAGTAGGTTTTGAATAGCCTTTCTCAACCATTTGCAAAGCCGCTTTTTTAGCAAAAGCTAAATGGTGTGCACGACTAACAACAACCTCATCAATACCATTTCTAAGATAACCCAAATCAAATGCTTCATAAGCAGATGTTGAAACTTTAGCTTGTCCTATACTGAGGTATCTATTCAAGAATGCATTGGTACGGATATCACCATCTTTTAGTTCATCGCCTAAACGAAGAGCAAATTCTTTGGTTCCACCGCCACCGGGGATAAGACCAACACCAAATTCTACCAATCCCATATAAGTTTCTGCGTGAGCAACAACTTTATCGGAATGCATACAAATTTCGCATCCACCACCTAATGCCATTCCATGAGGAGCAGCAATAACAGGAATTGAAGAATAGCGCAAACGCATCGTTGTTTTTTGGAACCATTGAACAGCCATATCCAAATCTTCCCATTCTTGTTCAATTGCAAGCATATAAATCATTCCGACATTAGCACCTGCAGAAAAATGGTCTCCTTCGTTGGAAATAACTAGTGCCGAATATTCGGCTTCTGCCAAATCAACAGCTTTGTTAAGTCCTTCTAGAACGCCTTGACCAATGGTATTCATTTTGGTATGGAATTCGATGTTTAGAACACCATCTCCCAAATCGAAGATAGTGGTATCGTTATTTTTCCAAACTACATTGGTATCACGTAAAACTTCCAAAGAAAGTGTTTCACCTTGTCCGGGAACTACTTTATAAGCTTTAGTAGGAATATCGTAGAAATATTTCAGTCCGCCTTCCAATTTGTAGAAACTAGTTATACCCGCTTCAAGCATATTGTAAACCCAAGGAGCCGCTTTTTTACCCGCTTCTTCCATTGCTTTTACATTTTTTTCAACACCCACAGCATCCCAAGTTTGGAATGGGCCTAATTTCCATCCAAAACCGGCATTCAAAGCATCATCAACCTTGTATATCTCATCCGAAATTTCAGGGATGCGGTTCGATACAAATTGAAATAGTGCATAAAATGATGCGCGATAAAATTCTCCTGCTTTGCCTTTATCGGCCAAAAGTATTGGCATCCGTAAGCGTAAGTCATCAATTGCTTTGGTTTTCTCGAAAACAGAGAATTTAGGTTTCTCATCTTCTTTATACTCCATTGTACTGAAGTCGATGGTTAGAAATGCTTTCCTTCCATCTATAGTCTCTTTTTTGAAAAACCCTTGATTTGATTTAGAGCCTAACCAACCAAAATCCAACATTTTTTGCAAATAATCAGGAACTCTAAACGAATCGTTTGCTTCGTCCTTTGTGGAGTCCTTAATGTTATTTGCAACATGAACAAGAGTGTCTAGACCTACCACATCAGCAGTGCGGAAAGTGGCCGATTTGGCTCGTCCAATAACTGGTCCTGTGAGTTTATCAATTTCAGTAATTGTTAAACCATATTTCTGTACGTTATTAAACAATTCCATTATAGAAAAGGTACCTACTCTATTGGCAATAAATGCGGGAGTATCTTTGGCCAAAACAGCTGTTTTACCTAAGAATTTACCGGCATAATTGGTTAAGAACTCAACTACTTCAGGAGCAGTTTTAGAAGTTGGAATTATTTCGAATAGCTGCAAATATCGAGGAGGATTAAAGAAGTGTGTTCCACAGAAATTCTGTTGGAAGTCTTCGCTCCTGCCTTCAATCATTTTCTCTACTGAAATTCCTGATGTGTTTGTGGTTACCAAAGAACCAGGTTTGCGAAGTTTTTCAACTTTATCAAAAACCATTTGTTTGATATCCAAACGCTCAACTACAACTTCTATAACCCAGTCGTAATCTTTAATCTTAGCTAAATCGTCATCAAAATTGCCGGTGGTGATTCTCTTGGCAAATTTTTGATCGTAGATTGGTGATGGTTTGGATTTTAAAGAGGCAGTTAATGCATCGTTAACAATCCTGTTCCTAACCACCTTGCTGTCCAAAGTTAAACCCTTAGCTTCCTCGCTTTTGTTCAGCTCGCGCGGAACAATGTCGATAAGCAATACTTCGAGTCCGATATTGGCAAAATGACATGCAATGCCTGATCCCATTACACCGGATCCAAGTACTGCAACTTTATTAATTCTTCTTATCATAATGCAGAACGTTTTTTGTTTTATATTTTAAGATGTTTTTAACTTGTTGTTCAATTGAAATTCAGCAAGATCTTCCTGAACTTGCTCCTTTATTATTGTTGTTACTTTCGAAAAAGCCTCAAAATCTTCTTTGCTTATTCTTTCACAAATTTTATTGTTGAAATCGAGCACTACCCGTTTTACTTCTCGTCTTAGTTCTACTCCTTTTTCAGTAAGAAAAACTTTTACTACTCGCTTATCTGAAGAATTTGACTCCTTATAAATCAAACCGTTATCTTCCATGCTTTTAAGTAAGCGACTTAAGCTGGAACTACTCATTCCCATAAGTGGAGCTACTTTTGTTGCAGGTGTGCCGGATTTCTCAATGATGAGCAAAACATATCCAACACCTTGTGTTATACCATTTTGAGCCGCAAGTAAATTATACATACGCATCATGGAAAATAGTGAGGATCGTAAATGAAAGTCGACTGTTGCTTCTGTGTTCATATTTAGATATTACAATGCATGCATTGCAAATATACTAAAAAACAATGATGCATGCATTGTATTTTGCACCTCTGAAAAAAAAATATCTAAAATAATTTGGACTTGATCGACTAAATCTAAAAATATGATATTTAAGAACTCTAAAATAACTGATTTTACTGTATTTTTGGTATAAATGAAAAATAAGTAACGTTTGCAATTTGAGATATAAAACATGTAATTTAGACGCAATCTAAGTTGCAAAATAAATATTTGGAAGATTTTTAGTTTAAAATTCTAACGAAAAGAAATTGATTTAATTATTGCAGGCATCTTTAATCAACTTTCTTGAACGGCAACTTTGTTTTGCCAGTTGAAATTTAACAGAGAAATAGAAATCAAAACCATTAAAATCCCTATTTCCTAAAAGAGTTGATAACCAATCAGATCCGATACTAAAAGAGCCAACACGACCATAAATTCCCAAATGTGGATATTGAAACTGATAGAAACTTAATGGCACACTTAATTCCAAGAATTTAGTTTCATAGCGAGGTGCGATTGTTAATTGATTCGGACGACGAAGAGCTCCACCCTGTAATGGAATTCCATAAATAAGTGAAGCATTCCAGTAAAAGTTAGCAAATTGCGTATTATAATCGGCTTGAACGCTAAGTGCCATTGGCAAAGCTATTCGCATTGAATTATCAACAAAACTCTCAGTTGGCGAACCGTAAAAACGATCGCTCATCAATTCAAAAACCTGATTCACATTATTTAATACAATTCCACTCAAATCGCCAAGAGCCTGAGTTGAATTGGTAAATTCGTGAGTTTGTGCATTCTGATTATAACTTATAGAACCTATATCGAGTATAGCAACACCAATACGATACTTATAATTGGTTATAGGCTGCTCACAAAATCTGCTAGCGTTTAATTTTGGTTGACGATTAATTAATGATTGATATGTAAAACCAATATCCATGACCCAACCTCTTCCGTTTAGAAGATTATAATTAATAAATTCATTTGTATCAAAATCTATTGGCGCTGAAATTCCTATTTCAGCTTGTTGGTTTATAATATCTACGGTTAGCGTATCAGATAAGAAATAAGTGCTTTCGTTTACATTCATATACGCTCCGCCTGCACCTAATAAGCGTTTCAAACTTATACCAAAAGACCAATCGCGATAAGGTTTTTTATTTAATCTATATGCGTAAGATAAACCTATTTCAGCCCAAGCCATGCTTGTACCACTAAAATTTTCAACTTGAAACTCTTTTCCATATTGAGGAAAATATGATATTCCATAGGTTAAAATGTTAGCCATATCCGGACTTAAATTGCGAACATTGATTTGAGATCTAGCTGCAGTAGTAATTGCAAATGCATGTTGATTGTAAGAAAACATTAAAGATGGGCCTAAAAAACGCATGCTCTGATCTAAAGAAGTATTCTTCTGACTATCAAACGAATAAAATGGCCGTTCTCCATCTCCATAACCGTCAGGATGCATTTGAAATTCAAAATTAGGGTCAAGTAAATCAGTTAGTCTAAATTCCGATTTATCTAAGTAAGCAAAATCGGTATGAAAAAAAAGGTTTCCCGAAAGAAAATTAAACGAAAGCCAAACGTTTTGATTATGCATGGCCGATGGATTAAGCAATACAGAATTTACACCTGAATAATTGGAAGTAGTATAACCAAACGATTCGCCTTGAGCAAAAATAT
Source organism: uncultured Draconibacterium sp. (assembly GCA_964616585.1). Lineage (GTDB taxonomy): Bacteria > Bacteroidota > Bacteroidia > Bacteroidales > UBA12170 > UBA12170. The sequence goes on along the minus strand of CAZTST010000109.1, from coordinate 3,698 downwards.
TTAAGCTAAATAAAACTAGAAATATGACAACAAAATATTTCTTCATCTGATTATTTCTATCACTAATATTAAAATCAAATTATACTTTCTTTTCAGCCAAAATCTCCATCATCCAAATAGTAAGAAAACCTATAATCATAAAACCAATAGCAATCCAGAATTGCATGTTAAACTCCGGTGCAAACCATTCATAACCAATAACCTTAGTTTTATTGCCATACTGTTGAATAATTCCTTCCTTCCAAGGCCAAATTATTCCTAAAGATCCAAAAATAAAACCGGTCAAAACTGCTATGGTTTGATCTCTAAATTTACTAAAAACCCATGATAATAAATAAGAAAAACCTAATAAACCGGCAAAAGCTCCTATAACAATAGGTACTAACACATCAAATCGTAGCTGATTAATAGCATCAATCATAACTAATTGATAATTACCCATTAAGATAAGAACAAAAGAGCCTGAAAGACCAGGTAATATCATGCTACATGCAGCAACTATTCCACAAATAATTAAATAAATAAATCCATCATCCTGAGTGGCTGGTGTTAGAAAAGTGATAGTTAATGCAAAGGCAAATCCGATAATAAAGACAATGATTACACTTATTGTCCATTTGCTAACGGTTTTCCCAACAAAATAAACCGATGCTAAAATTAATCCAAAGAAAAAGCTCCAGATATAAACAGGATAATTACTAAATAGAAAATCGAACAAACGCGCAAGAGTAAGAATTGAAATTCCAATGCCAAGAAATAAGGCTATAAGAAATGCCAAATCTGTATGCTTGGCAAAGCCTTTTAAATCGCCTTTAAAAAACAGACGCAATGCTGTGAAATTGAACGATTTAATTCCATTAATTAAACGTTCGAAAATACCGGTAATTAAAGCAATTGTACCTCCGGATACACCAGGAATAACATTGGCAGCTCCCATAGCTAAGCCCTTAAAAAAAACGCCAATTAATTCTTTCATTGTTATCAAATTGTTTTATCCGAGTTTGTTTAGAATGTACTTTTTCTTGTGAAAAATTAAAATTTGAGAATAGTTGAATCTTTATGGTCTATCCTTATTCAAATTATGGCGAATTAGTAAATCTTCAAATGCCTTGTTATTAAACAATTCCAATTCACCTTGTAGAAGTGGATTATTAAATTCTGTTTTATCCAGCAAAATTGCAAATTCAAAATCTGTCAATCCGTCTTCTTCATTACCCTCAAGCATTTCAAAAAGACCTTTAAAGTAAAAAAGCAATGCTTTTTGACCATCATTTTGAGTTTTATTCAGTCCTTTCTTAATTTCTTTCAGCGCTTCAGAATAATCATCTTCTACAACATTCAGCAATGCTTTGTTAATGTAATAAGTTGACTCTTCAGGATTTGTTTTAATTAGATGATTTGTTAAGAAACGAGCCAATTGCCCATATCCTTGCTCTTGTAGTCTTATAGAACGTAGATTCCAAAAAAGAGGTATTGGTTCAGTAATAAGTGTTGCTTTAACCAAATTCTCATAGGCTGACTCCAAATCGCCAAATTTGAAATAAGTACGAGCCAAGCCCAGATAGGCTTCGATAAAACTATCATTTATCGAAACAGCTTTTTTATAGTTTTTAAGTGCATCATCGAGCATTTCGCTATGCTCAAGTGCTTCGGCTAAAAAATAATATGAGACAACATCAGCCTCTTCTTTTTTTATGGTTTCTTTATAATAAGTAATCGCTTTTGCATAATTGCCCATGCTAAAATAAATATTGGCAATATTGAACCAGGCTGAGGCATAATCTTCATCAATTGC
>CAZTST010000109.1:0-1893 GCA_964616585.1 uncultured Draconibacterium sp. | reverse complement strand
CTTTGGTTTTTTATTTCAATTTATAAAATTAACTAAATTTATTGAAAAAAATAATGGCATCTTCCGAACGATCTGCCATTTCATAGCAAAGTCCTATTTCGCTATGCGAATTGTCATTTTCAGGATCTAATTCAATAACTTTTACCAAATACTCCAAAGCTTTATCGTATTGCTCCAGATTTTCGTATTCAAAAGCAATATTGGAGTAAACCTCTGTTAAATCGTGATTTTGATTAAGAGCATGTGTAAATTCTTCAATAGCTTCGCGATATTGCTGCAATTGGCTTAGCAATGAGCCTTTTGTCATATAAAAATCAGAATCGCCAATATTGCCTAAATCATCGAGCAATTCCAGACCTTTTTCCGGCTGATCGGACAAAGCATAATATTGAGCTTTTTTCAATAGAAACTCATAATTACCGGGATATTGCTCAAGTGAATATTGAAGCGCATTTTTCAACATCTCCAGATTTCCATTTTCAAAATAATGATCAATAATTGCAGCCAGTTCATCAATATCAAAAAAAAGTGACTGATTCAATTCTGTCATTTTCTGAAAACGCAAAATCATCTCCTTGATAACCTCTTCCGAATAATATTCAAATTCTTCTCCCATATGCTTTATAAATCCGCTCCAAAAGTACAACTTTTTTAAAGATCATTGGAATACTATTATTCAAGCTTTTATACACAATTTTACTCACAATTTTATTTTCGATTTTCGTTAAGAACATTGATATTTTGGGCATGTTTGGCAAATATTACTTATATTCATTTATATTTGTGTTTTTATTTAACCACAATTCCGTATTAAAATAAGAACTTAATAAATTAAAGATGACGCTAATAAAATCAATTTCAGGTTTCAGAGGAACAATAGGCGGAAAACCCGGCAATAATTTAACTCCTGTTGATATAGTAAATTTTACAACTGCTTTTGCCTTTTTTATTCAGAATGAAAGCAAAAAAGCAAATCCTAGAATTGTGGTTGGACGCGATGCGCGATTATCCGGCGAAATGCTGGAAGGTCTGGTTAACAACACATTAGTAGCTATGGGTATTGATGTAGTTTCACTAGGCTTATCAACTACACCAACTGTGGAAATGGCTGTTATTGATTTAGATGCTGATGGTGGAATTATTTTAACTGCCAGTCATAATCCAAAACAATGGAATGCGCTTAAATTAGTTAATGCCAGAGGCGAGTTTATTTCGGCAAAAGAAGGCGAATCTTTGTTAGAACTAATTGATAAACAAGATTTTAATTACGCCAATATTGATAAAATAGGAAAAATAATATTTGATGATACTCAAATAGATAAGCATATAGAGAAAATCCTTGCTTTAAAAATGGTGGATGTTGAAGCAATAAGAAAAGCCAATTTTAAAGTTGCTATTGATGCAGTAAATTCTACCGGTGGAATTTCAATTCCACCGCTACTGAAAGCATTGGGAGTTAAGCAAGTTGCTCAAATTTATTGCGAACCCAACGGCATTTTTCCACATAATCCTGAGCCTCTGCCCGAGCATCTTAATGCATTATCTGAATTAGTTTTATCTGAAAAAGCAGATGTTGGTTTTGTTGTTGATCCTGACGTGGATCGATTGGCTATTGTAAGCGAAAATGGAAATCCATTTGGTGAAGAATACACACTTGTTGCAATTGCTGATTATATTTTGTCGAAAAAATCGGGAAATACTGTTTCTAATCTTTCCTCTACAAGAGCCTTACAATCAATAACTCAAATCCATGAAGGTAAATATTATGCTTCTGCCGTAGGCGAAGTAAATGTAGTGGAAATGATGAAAAAAACTAAAGCCATTATTGGTGGTGAAGGAAATGGTGGTGTAATTTATCCTGAGCTTCATTATGGTCGCGATGCTTTAGTAGGA
>CAZTST010000108.1:0-12536 GCA_964616585.1 uncultured Draconibacterium sp. | reverse complement strand
TAAACCTCGAAGGAATAAAAAAGGCACACGTTTTTTTTACTCCTAAAGATGTAGATAATTTTCATTTGATATTTCATCTTGTAAAAGAGCAAGGATATACTCTATTGGGAGCAAAGCAAAAACTTTCAGCTCATTCTGAGGTAGTTACAGAGAACTTTGAAATTATAAAACGATTAAAAAATATTCGCACTTTTCTTGTGGATTTGGAAAAGGAGCTTAAATAAATTGTTTAAAAAGGTAGTTTTCCTAAATCAACATTTCCGCCCGATAAAATAAGTCCAATTCTTTTCCCTTTAAAATAGTCTTTATTCTTTAACACAATAGCAAGTGTTATAGCACTAGATGGCTCTACGATTATTTTCATACGTTCCCAAATAAGACGCATAGCTTCAATAATTTCTATTTCTTCGGCTAATTGAATTTCTTCAACAAATTGTTTTATAAAATGAAAAGTAATATCGCCTAATGATGTTCTTAAACCATCGGCAATTGTAATTGGTTTAAGTGGTGGTTGAATTATTCCTGTTTGCAACGAACGATAAGCATCGTCAGCTAATTTGGGCTCAGCACCAATTATTTTTGTTTTGGGCGAAAAATAATGCGCAGCTAAAGCAGTTCCCGAAATTAAACCACCTCCGCCAACTGGCGAAATTATAAAATCCAAAGAATCAACTTGCTCTAAAAGCTCTTGAGTAGCAGTGCTATTGCCTAAAATAACATCTATGGCATTATAAGGATGGAGCGGCGTACATTTATTTTCTTCAACTATTTTCTTTAGAGTGCTCTCTCTTGCTTCTAAATTGGGTTCGCATTCAATAATTGTTGCTCCATAAGATTTTACTGCTGCTTTTTTAATTATAGGTGCATTGGAAGGCATAACAGCCCATGCTGGAATTCCTAATAATTTGGCACTTAATGCCATAGCTTGAGCAAAATTGCCTGATGAGTGAGTAGCAATTCCTTTTTGTTGTTGTTCTTTTGTAAGCTGCAAAGTAGCATTCATAGCGCCTCGCATCTTAAAAGCTCCCATTTTTTGCAAATTTTCAGTCTTAAAAAATAGCTCTGCGTCAGCCATTTTGTTTATCGCAGTCGATTGAAAAACAGGCGTTTGATGTATGTATTTTTCCAGTCTTCTTCTTGCTTCTAATAATTCAGTTTTGGAAGGTTTTGCTATCATTCGATTGTATTTATTTGACAAAATATAGTCCGCTTTGTAAATTTCTGCTAATTTTCTTGTAAGGTGCTATAATTCCCTGAATAGCAATATAAATACCCGAAGGTAGTGTTTGAACAGCCGCTAAAGACATTCCAAAATTTAGGTCGGCATCAGAATTGCTAAAACGTTCTGGACGCATTGCACCGGTGAGCACAATGGTTTTATCTTTGATTGAGGCTAAGGCTGATGCAGTTTCTAAAAGTGTATCAGTTCCGTGAGTTATAATAATTTGAGTATTTATCGAAGAATTACATGCTTTAAGTATCACATTTCTATCCTTATCTGTCAGTTCTGTACTATCCTTTTTTAGTAATGGAATAGTTTCCCATTCAATAGTTTTAGGCAGCTTTTCAATGATTCTTAAGAAAGCGGGATCGCCAATTTCGAAAGCCCAGCCTTTAATAGATTTTGGATAATCTTTGTCGATAGTACCGCCTGTTTGAATTAAAGTAATACCCATGGAATGAAATTTACGACAAATCTAAACAAATGAATTGTATTTAGATTTGAATCTCATTTTTATTTGTACTTAATATTAAAATGGTTTTCTTCTGAACAGCAATCGTTTGCAAATTATCTTTTATTAAATTTGATTTAAAGTAAATCTAAATTAAAATAAATTAAGGTATCTTTGTACTCGATTAATTTTAGAGTTTTTATTTAATATTTCGATTTAAGGAATTATTAATGAGTTACATTCAATTTGATAAAAAACATTTAACAAATATTAGTTTCGCTTTGCGAAAAGAGTTTGTTAGAACTAATAGAAGTGGATCTTATGCCAGCAGTACAGTAATTGGCTGTAATACAAGAAAATACCATGGATTACTTGTAGTTCCTCAGCCTAATTTTGGAGATGAAAATCATGTTCTGCTGTCGTCATTAGATTTAACGGTTATACAGCACGATGCTTCGTTTAATTTAGGAATTCACAAATATAAAGGTGGAGAATATAATCCTAAAGGGCATAAATACATGCGAGAATATATTACCGATCCTATTCCAAAAATTACATATCGGGTTGGCGGTGTTGTTCTTTCTGTGGAAAGCATTTTTAGTGATAAAAAAGCTAGTATGTTTCTGAAATACACGCTTATAGAAGCTAATTCTAAAACTTTATTTAAGATTAAGCCTTTACTTGCATTCCGCAATATTCACGATTTAACCAGAGCTAATACAGAAGCAAATACTTCTTACCAGGAAGTTGAAAATGGATTTAAAATGAAAATGTATGAAGGCTATACTCCGCTTTATCTTCAATTTTCAAAAGCTGTTGATTATATTCATCATCCTACCTGGTACACCGATTTTGAGTATATGAAAGATATAAAACGTGGCTACGATGGTCATGAAGATTTATTAGCTCCCGGCGATTTTGAATTTGCTATTAAAAAAGGCGAAAGTGTTATTCTGCAAGCTAGTATAGAAGAAGGAGCACCTTCAACATTTTCTCGTCAGTTTAATCAACAAATTAAAAAACGTGTTCCTCGCGATAGCTTTAAAAACAATCTAATAAATGCCGCTCAACAGTTTTTAATTGAAAAAGATGGCAATAATGAAATAGCTGCCGGTTTGCCTTGGTACGGAAGTTGGGGTCGAGATACTTTTATTGCTCTTCCCGGCTTGACTTTAGCTTTGGGAGATGAAAAAAAATTCTTTAATATTATCGACACTTGGGTAGCAAAACTAAAAGATGGCTTTTTTCCGAATAAAAGTGTTAGGGCAAAGATCGATTTTTATTCGGCTGATACTTCTTTATGGTTTTTCTGGGCATTGCAAAAATATATTTATCACACAAAAAATTCTCGAAAAGTTTGGGAAAAATATGCGAAACCTATGTTGGCAGTTATACTTGCCTATCAGAAAGGTAATTTAAAATTTGGAGTACAAATGCATCCTAATGGCTTAATTTATGCAGCCAAAGAGGATACTCCATTAAGCTGGATGGATGCCGTTTTGTTTGGAAAAGCAGTAACTCCACGAACAGGTTATACAGTAGAAATCAATGCATTATGGTATAATGCTATAGCTTTTTATATGTCTATGGAATCCAAATTTGCTAAAACAAATTCGAATGAAACCTTGAATCTTGATTTAAAGCATATTGGAAATAGTTTTTTAGAAAAGTTTACAGATATTAAACATAATTATCTGGCAGATTATGTAAATGAGCAAGAAATATCCTGGGATGTTCGCCCAAATATGTTAATTGCAGCTTCTCTTCCTTTTTCGCCTTTGGCGGATGAGATGAAAAAATCTGTTTTAGATGTGGTGAAACAAGATTTACTTACACCTCGAGGAATCAGAAGTTTATCGCCTATAAATTCAAAGTATAAATCAAAATACGAAGGAAATATTGAGATTAGAGATAATAGTTACCATAACGGAGCGGTTTGGCCTTGGCTATTAATTCCTTATACTGATGTTTTATCGCATTTATATGGTAATGGTGCAATGGGAGAAGTACAGACTATTGTAAATCGTTTTGAAGCTGAAATGACTGAACATGGCATAGGAAGTATTTCTGAACTATATAATGGAGATCCTCCTTTTGAAGGAAAAGGTGGGGTATCACAAGCTTGGAGCGTTGCTGCTATTCTAAGTTTAATGTATCGAATTGAAAATAATAACTTTAAATCTTACCAAATATGAAGGTTTTAATGTTTGGTTGGGAATTTCCTCCGCATATTACAGGAGGTTTAGGTACAGCTTCTTATGGTTTAACCAAAGGATTGCTTAAACACGATGTGGAAATGATTTTTGTTGTTCCTAAGGCTTTTGGCGATGAAGACCAAAGAGCAGTTAGAATTGTAAATGCAAGCGATATTCCGGTTAATTATAAGGAAAAACATATACAGGATTTTTGGAGTAAACTAACATATCTCGAAATAGGCTCCAATATTCGACCATATATCGATCCTGAAGATTTTGCTAAAATCCACGAAGATGTTAAACATTCAATTAAAGAAAAAGAACATCTTATTTTAGGCGAAAAATATTCGTTTTCAGGCAAATATGGCAAAAATTTAATGGAAGAAGTTGCTCGTTATGCCATGGTTGGTGCGAGTATTGCCGCTCAAAACGATTTTGATATCATACATGCACACGATTGGTTGACTTATCTTGCCGGTATTGCTGCCAAAGAAGTTTCAGGTAAACCTTTGGTTGTTCATATGCACGCTACAGAATATGACCGTGCCGGAGAGAGTAACATAAATACTGAAGTATTTGGGATTGAGCAAAAGGGCATGCAAATGGCCGATAAAGTTATTACTGTGAGCAATCTTACTCGAGATACTGTTATCAAATATTATGGGATCGATCCTTCAAAAATACAGACCGTGCACAATGCCATTGAACCTGTTTCGAAAGATAATATTGAAGTTAAACGCTCTGTAAAAGAGAAAGTTGTTACCTTTTTAGGGCGGCTTACATTTCAAAAAGGTCCTGAATATTTTTTAGAAGCAGCAAAACTTGTTCTTGAGAAAGATGATAATGTACGTTTTGTAATGGCCGGAAACGGCGATATGTTTGAAGAACTTATTAAGCGTGTAGCAGAACTTAAAATCGGGACAAAATTCCATTTTACAGGTTTTCTTAAAGGAGCTGATGTTGATAAAATGTTTCTGTTATCTGATGTTTTTGTAATGCCATCGGTATCAGAGCCTTTTGGATTGGTTCCTTTGGAAGCAATGCGATCAAATGTGCCGGTTATTATTTCCAAGCAATCTGGTGTGGCAGAGGTACTTACTAATGCTATAAAAGTCGATTTCTGGGATGTTGAAGGTATGGCAGATGCTATTTATGGATTATTACACTACAAATCCTTGTCACAAATGTTTATTAAAAATGGGGTAGAAGAAGTGGATAATTTAAAATGGGAACATGCTGCTAAACAAGTTAAAGCAGAATATGAAAGTGTTTTGCAAAATAAATAGAATTAGATAAAATATATATGCAATCAGTTTGTCTTTATTTTCAGGTTCACCAACCTTATCGTTTAAAAAAATATCGTTTTTTTAACTTAGGTAACGATCATTATTATTACGATGATTATTTAAACAAATCAATTATGGAACGTGTAGCTGCAAAAAGCTATATTCCCATGAATAATTTGTTACTCGACTTAATAAAAAAATATGGCAAAGATTTTAAAGTAAGCTTTTCTATCAGTGGCTCTGCTTTGGAACAATTTCAAGAATATACTCCTCATGTTTTAGAAAGTTTTAAACAATTGGCTCTAACCGGAAATGTTGAATTTCTTGCAGAAACTTATGCTCACTCTTTATCTGGAATGAAGAGCAAAGAAGAATTTGTTCGACAAATTAAAATGCACCAGCAAAAAATTAAAGAACTTTTTGGTGTTTATCCACAAACTTTTCGAAATACTGAGCTAATATACTCTGACGAAATAGGCGCGACTATCGCTGATTTAGGATTTAATACTATGATTACAGAAGGTGCTAAGCATATTCTTGGATGGAAAAGTCCGAATTATGTTTATACTAATGCTATTAATCCACGTTTAAAGATTCTTTTGCGTAATTTCCGCTTAAGCGATGATATTGCTTTTCGTTTTTCGAATCAAGCATGGAGCGAATGGCCTTTAACAACGGAAAAGTTCTCAGAATGGCTGGAACAGTTGAATCCAAAAGAACAACTTGTTAATTTATTTATGGATTACGAAACCTTTGGTGAACATCAGTGGGTGGAAACCGGCATCTTTGAATTTATGCGTAATTTGCCTGAGAAAATATTGAATAAGACTAATTTAACTTTTAAAACACCCTCTGATATAATAAAAGATTATCAACCTATTGCTGCCATCCATGTTCCAAATCCCATTAGTTGGGCCGATGAAGAACGTGATCTAACAGCATGGTTAGGTAATGAAATTCAGGACGAAGCTTTTGATAAACTTTATTCAGTTGAAGCTGTGATGCGTGATTGTCAGGATCCCGGTTTGCAAAAAGATTGGCTAAAATTACAAGCAAGCGATCATTTTTACTATATGTGTACTAAATGGTTTTCGGATGGCGATGTTCATGAATATTTTACTCCTTATGGCTCTCCTTACGAGGCATTTATAAACTTTATGAATGTACTTTCTGATTTTCATATTCGCCTGAATAGAGAAGGCTTAAATAGTAAAGCAGAGACAAAAAGTACTATAGATATTGAGAAAGAGGATGTTTTTGGAGTGATAGAGAAATTTACGAATGTTAAGTTAAAGCAGCTTCTTATAGATTTGAATATTGAGGAATTGAGCACTTTATTTTTTGAAAGTAATCAATTTATTCGTGATAAAATGATGAAAGTTTTAAGTAAAAAGAATCTTAATAAAATTCAAGAATACCGCGAAGAATCGAATGCTTTATCTGGTAGAGAAATTAAAACTTTAAAAGAGCTAATTCGTCAAAAAATTGCCCATCTAGCCTAATATCCATTTAAATAATAATTGAATTATTTACATCGTCAGGCCTTGTTTGGGTAGGACTGTAATTTTAATGCATAAAAGATAACATTATGAAAGCAAAATATATATTTGAATCGGCCTGGGAAGTTTGTAATAAAATTGGCGGAATTCATACTGTTTTGGCATCCAAAGCTCCTTCAATACAACCACAATATGGTGATAACTATTTCTTTATTGGACCTGATGTTTGGATGGAAACAAGCCAAAACCCGGAATTTACAGAAGATAAATCGTTATTTGTAGAATGGACGGAACATGCACGTTCAGAGGGGATTAACTTTAGAATCGGACGATGGAATATAAAAGGGAATCCAATAGCTATTCTTATTGATTTTAAACCTTATTTTAACGAAAAAGATAAAATATTTGCTTCTTGGTGGGAATCTTATAAATTGGATTCTATTTCGGGTGGATGGGATTATATAGAACCTGCTTTGTTTGGTTATGCTGCAGGTCGATTAATCGATAATTTTCAAAAATATCATGGAATTTACCAAGAAGGAATTGTCGCTCATTTCCATGAATGGATGACAGGTTCTGCAATTCTGTATTTAAAATTGTACAATCCTTCCATTGCAACCGTTTTTACTACCCATGCAACCGTTTTAGGACGTTCCATTGCAGGAAATGGCTTGCCACTTTACGATCATATCGAAAAGTATAATTCCGATTTGGTAGCTCGTGAATTTTCTGTTGTTGCAAAGCATTCACTAGAAAAACTGGCTGCTGAAAATGCCGATATGTTCACAACAGTGAGTGAAGTAACCAATATTGAGTGCAAACAATTTCTAGGCAAAGCTGTCGATCTTGTTACACCAAACGGTTTCGATGGTCTGCTGATAGCTACTTCTGAAGAAAGTCTGGAACAAAAGAGAATCGTCAGTCGGGATCTATTGCTCAAAGTAGCTGGTCGAATGACCAACACTTCTTTCGATAAAGATAGTTTGTTGATTGTTATTAGTGGGCGCTATGAGTATAGAAATAAGGGAATAGATGTTTTTTTGGAAGCTCTCAATCTGCTAAAATCAAGACTCGATAAAAGAAAAGTGATTGCTTTTTTAATGATTCCGGGCGGTATAAAAGGCCCGAATCTTGAACTGGCTAAGGCTTTGGAATCAGATGAAATGAAGTTTACAAGCAATCGATTTACTCATCAATTAACCGATAAAATTCATGACCCTATCCGAAATAAGATGAATGTACTTCAAATGTTTAATTCGGAGAATGATTTGCTTAAAGTCATTGCTGTACCTGCCTATTTAAATGGTCAAGATGGTATTTTTAATCGACCATATTATGATCTTTTATCGGCTTTCGATTTAAGCGTATTCCCGTCTTATTACGAACCTTGGGGATATACTCCTTTGGAAAGTCTAGCTTTTGGAGTTCCTTCTGTAACTACTTCCTTATCAGGATTTGGCCGTTGGGCACAAGCTTCATTTGAAGAAAACAAAGGTTTGATTGTAGTGCCGCGTGGCGATTTTAACGACAACGAAGTAATCAATCGAATTGCAGACTTAATGCATAACTTCTATTTGTCTGATGCAGAACAAGTTAAAATTACTCAGAAAGATGCGGCTCGCGTAGCTGAGGCAGCTCAATGGAAAAAATTTATCAGATACTATAAAGATACATATGAAGCAGCAATAGAAAAAGCCCAAAATAGGAGTAAAGGATTATTAAGTCAAGCACAGTATAGATTGGTTAAATCCACTTCATTAAAAGTATCGCAGAAACCATCTTGGAAAAAGGTTCTGGTTCGTCCGGTTCTGCCAGAGAATTTGAATAGGCTTGAAGAACTAGCAAAAAATCTTTGGTGGTCGTGGAACTATTGTGCTCAAGACTTTTTCGAGAAAATAGGAGGTGATTTATGGCTTAAAGTGCAGAAGAATCCTGTTGCTATGCTCGAAAAAATTTCACAAGCTCGCTTTGAAAGGCTTTTGAATAATCCTGAATTTATGGCCGATTACCAAAAAGTAATTACCAAATTCGATGCCTACATGGCCAAAACCGCAGAAAAACCGGAAAAGCAAATTGCCTATTTTAGTATGGAATATGGAATCGATGATAGTTTAAAGATTTTTTCAGGTGGATTGGGTATTTTGGCCGGAGATTATTTGAAGCAAGCTTCTGATTCGAATATTAATATGGTTGGCATAGGTTTATTATACCGCTATGGCTATTTTAAACAAAAATTATCTCTTACAGGAGATCAATTGGATGTTTATAATCCTCAAAAATTTTCTCAGCTTTCAGTACAGCCTGTTCGTTTGCCTAATGGAGAATGGGCGGTAGTAAGTATTGCTTTGCCCGGAAGAAATATGATGGCTAAAGTTTGGCTTGCTCAGGTTGGTCGAATTCCACTTTACCTGCTTGATACAGATATTGAAGAAAATTCGGACGAAGATCGTAAAGTTACACATCAGCTCTATGGCGGCGATTGGGAAAACCGTTTGAAACAAGAGCTTTTGTTAGGTGTTGGTGGTATAAGATTAATCGAAGCTTTAGGTTTGAAACCTGATATTTATCATGCAAATGAAGGGCATGCGGCTTTTAATTCGTTGGAAAGATTGAAAAATCTAATTCAGAATGAAAATTTAAGCTTTAATGAAGCCAAAGAAGTTGTAAGAGCAAGTACTCTTTTTACAACTCATACACCTGTGCCTGCCGGTCATGATGCTTTTGAAGAAAGCATTTTAAGGAAATATATTCTGCATTATGCTGATCGCTTACAGCTGACCTGGGATGAATTTATGAATCTTGGAAAATGGAATCAAAATCACATAGATGAAAAGTTCTCTATGAGTGTTCTCGCTGCTAGAATGTCGCAGGAAATGAATGGAGTAAGTCGAATTCATGGTCGAGTTAGTCAGGAAATGTTTGCTTCACTTTACGATGGCTACTACCCTGATGAATTGCATATTGGATACGTAACTAATGGTGTGCATTATTCTACATGGACTTCCAAAGCTTGGCAACAGTTTCATCACGAACATTTTGGAGAACATTTTTTGGCCAACCAAAGCGATGAAAACGTTTGGAAAGCAATTGATGGTATTTCGAATGATCAAATTTGGGAAATACATCTCAATCAGAAAAAGATTTTGTTCGATTATTTGCGCATCAGATTAAGCGAAGAATTAACAGAGCGACAAGAAAATCCGGCCTATATAGTTCAAGTTGTAGATAATATGGATTCGAATGCACTAACGATTGGATTTGCTCGTCGTTTTGCAACTTACAAACGCGCCCATTTATTATTTACTAATTTAGATCGTCTACGAAAATTGGTGAACAATAAAACGCAGCCCATTCAGTTTCTTTTTGCCGGAAAAGCGCATCCACATGATAAAGCTGGACAGGATCTGATAAAACGAGTCATAGAAGTTTCTAAAATGCCCGACTTTATTGGAAAAGTAATCTTTGTTGAAAATTACGATATGGAGTTAGCAAAGCATTTGGTCAGTGGTGTTGATGTTTGGTTAAATACACCAACCCGACCTTTGGAAGCTTCTGGTACAAGTGGCGAAAAGGCTGTAATGAACGGTGTTATGAATTTCTCTGTACTTGATGGATGGTGGGCCGAAGGCTATACCGATGGAGCCGGTTGGGCACTTGAAGAAGGACGTACCTATCTTGAGCAAGAAATGCAGAATATCTTGGATGCTGAAATTATATATTCAAAATTGGAATCGGAAATCTTGAAAACTTACTATGCGAAAAATAAGCGAAAAGTTTCTGATCAATGGATTTTGCATATCAAAAATACCTTTACGAAAATTGCACCTCATTTTACAATGAAACGCATGCTTGATGATTATTTTGATCGATATTACTATAAGTTGTTTGCTAGTAGCAAAGCCTTTCATGCAAATCACTTTGAGTTGGCAATAGCATTGGCTAAATGGAAAGAGAAAACGGCTGACAAATGGGAAAATATCAATATAGTCTCAGAAGAATTACCAGAAAGCGTTCAGGATAATACGTTAAATTTAGGAGATATTTTTGCAGCACGTATCGAAGTTAATCTGGCCACGCTTTTACCCGAGGATGTTCGTGTCGAAATTTTGTTTGGCGAAAAAGAAGATGGAGATATTAAACGCATTATCTATAAAGAAGAGCTAAAAGTAGAAAGCTTGTCAAATGGTAATGTTTTGTATTCTTGTGCTATTCCGGCTGAAAGAGCAGGTGTTTACGATTATGCATTCCGTATCAGTCCAAAATCTAAGGATTTAGCCTATCCGGAAGATTTTTCGTTGATTAAGTGGGTTTAGTTAAGAGTCGGAAATATCTAAAGAGTTTAGTCAATATAGAGTTAACTCGCTTTTTCGAATGATTTATCTTCTGCTTTAACTATAACATTTTGTATTGGTCTAAAACGTTTTCGTATGAGAGTCCATTTGGCTGGATATTGTTCTAATAGCCTAATTATCTTATCGCTATGATGTTTTAACTTATCAGAAATTGCTGCGGCTGTTATGGGTTTCTCAAATTTATGTCCAACATTTGCACTTGTAAGTTTCCATCCCAAATTAAGCACCATTTGAGCTGATTGCTCCATTTCATTAAGAAATTCAAATGTTTTGGAATGTTGATGCTTGACATTTTCTTCAGAAAGATTTTCCTGATTATGAGTTTGAGATTGTTTTTCGGTTGAAAAATTGAAATTGAAATAATCTGCTTTCAGAATATATTCTCTTGTCCTAGTTCCGAAATTCAAAGTTTTAGCTATTGACATTGCCTGAGCGAGCTGTTTTTTTAAATTAACAACACTATCCGAAAATTCTCCTATTCGTTCTTTTGCATCTTCTGATAAGTAAAAAACATCCTTATCATTACTGCTTAAATTGTTGATTAAGAATTCTGTGAGTTGGATAAGGTTTTCTTTATTACGTGCTTTTAGCTCAGAATTTTCCAAAGCTGTTTTGTTTTTTTCATCCAAAATATATCGCGTTTGCTCATTAATCATTGACAAACTTTTTTGATTATGTTTAGCCGCATTTAGTTGAGAATTGAAACTATTGAAAATCAAATGGCCAATGATAGCTTTATTTGAAGTTGTAAGCACTTTATCGGTTCGACTTAATCCAAAATCAGCAGTATTTTTTCTGAAATAAAAAAGATAGATGTCTTTGTTGTAATCAGTTGTATTTGGAAAGGCAATACATAAAACATGGCTTTCAAACTCTGAAAATAAGTCCTGTTTTATAGTATTTGATTGATTACCAGAGTATGGAATATCACTGATTCCTAACCAGTTCTGATTATTTTGTTTACGTCGGAAGGAATTAAGCGTGTCTAAAGAATCGCTATCAAATCCCATTTTAACAGGTTGTTTATTATTTATTCCTCGCTGAATACTATGGAGTTCGGTTTTCAACTCTTCTGAATTGTAAAACAAAAGGTCAACACGTTCAATTCCCGGCAAGCTTTTTAAACTTTCGCTTAAAATGACTAAATAGGGATTATCAAGAAAAGTAAATAACTCAAGCATAGCTATTTGCTTTTTGTTTTATTATGGAGTAAAAGTACAGAAAAAATTAAGCTAATTCAAGAAATAATCAATATAATTAAGAATATATTTAAGAAATGAATAAAAACTTAAATTTTGCTTAAGAAAAGATATATTTCTTAAAAGGCTTTAAAATGTATATTTTGCTCACTATTTTTGCCTGAAAACTAAATATACATTCAGCTTTATAAAGAAAAATAATTAAGAAAGCTACAAATTATTAAGAAATATGCCACGAGGAATAATAGATTTAATAAAAGAGAATAAGAGGCGCTTTTACGCAGGAGAGATACGTAATTGCTTTTACAATGATGATAATCGCTCTAAAGAAA
>CAZTST010000107.1:0-12540 GCA_964616585.1 uncultured Draconibacterium sp. | reverse complement strand
AGACGAAGTCAACAGATTTACAGTCTGCCCCATTTGGCCGCTCTGGAATCTCCCCGAAAAAAAAGAGCCGATGGAGGGATTCGAACCCCCGACCAGCTGATTACAAATCAGCTGCTCTGGCCAGCTGAGCTACATCGGCAATTAGCAAAAGAACTTTTATATTTAAGCCGTGCAAAAATAGATAAGATTTTTAGATACACAAGTTTTTTTCATTAATTTGATTCGTTTTTAAATTGTCTCATAATTAATCCAAACATTGAAGTTACATGCTATCGAAGCTTGTTAAAAATGCTTAATAATAATTGAAAATTACTCTTAATGATATGAAATAATTTACTTTTGAAAAATGAAGTTGTAGTCTAAATTAGTTGTGCAAAATCTAATTCAATCCAAAAAACTTATATCTTTACATGTTAAATGAATAGCAATATATTTAATTAAAAGTCTGATATACAAAACATTTTTTAATCTTGAGAAAATAATACAAATGAAAAAACACGAATTTAAATTGAAGCGCTCCCATTTAATTAAACTTATAGCTTTATTTCTGGTTTTTTCAGTTGCAGTTGGCGGAAGCTCTTGTCAAAGCAAGAAAAAAATTGCAGCCGAAAAAGCAGCTATCGAATTAGCAAATAAAATAGCACAAGCTAAAGCCAATTTGCTTGATTTATTGCGTGATGATAATCCAAAGAGTTATGAAGAAAAAGTCGCTGAACTTAACCGTATTAAGGATTTAAAATTACGCGATCCTGAAGTTGAAATACTAATTGATCGTGTTGAGGCTAAACTTGATGCTGAATATAAGGAAATTCTTCGTTTAAAGGAAGAACAAAAAAATCGACTGGAGGCTGAATCGCTTCAAATGAAAAAACAAGCCGAGCTTGATAATATTAATGCCCATTTTATAAATGTTGTTAGAGCAAATAATATTACTGAAGCAAATTTGAGAATTCAACAAGCTCTAACTTATTATGCTTCACCTGATGTACCGGTCTTAATAATCATTAACATTTATGGTAACAACCAAAAAGACTATGACAAACCAACCACAATAAGTCATTACTTAAACTATCTGAAAGACGTTAAAACATATACACGCCAAATTGAAAGCGTAAAGTTTGACGTAAATCATAAAATTATTGAAATAGAATTAATTAAAAAATAAGGCAAGAATAATGAAACTAAAATTTATAATACTTATTATCATAGGGTTAGCTAGCTTCACCACTTATGCTCAGGAAGAAATTAGTCCCGACAGAAAACAAGCCATCGATTCTCTTGCACTAGAAAAAGTTAAAGATTTAAGCAAATACATAAGCATTATTGGAAATAAGGAAACCAGTTTCTCTGAAGCCAATCGTGTAATTATACGAACCTTAGAATTGTTTGTTGATAACAGCCAAATCGGCGTTTCTTCTCTTTATCGAAAAGAAGTAAAGTACTATGCGGTTCGGAAATACTTAAACCGATTAATGGCTTTGAATTACGATAAAGTAAATATTAAATGGTATAATATCCAATATATTAGCGATTTAGAACGTCAGCCTGATGGAACTTATGTAGGAGTTATTACTATTTACCAACGTTTTGAAGGAATTAGTGGCGATGGTTTAAAATATGTTGATACTACCAAAAAAGATATTACGGTTTACGTTAAACGTAAAGAAACTCAAATAGGTGGTAGAACCATAGGATTTTGGGATGTAATGTTAGGCGATATTCGTGTTGCGGAAACTACCAAGAACTAATAATCAAATTCTCATTCCAGCGGCATAAATCTTTTGGAAATGAGTGCACATAATTCTCATAAAATGAGGAGCATACTATTTTTATTTTTATTATTTCTATTGAGTTTTGACACTTTAAGCGCTCAAATAGTTGATGATATTTTGGGCGATGAAGCTATGTTTTATGCTGAAACCAAACAGGTGAATCAATTTTTAAGGCGCTTTAATAATGAAGAAAGTCCTGATGGTGTGCGATACTACAAACGTGATAAAGAATATCGCAACCCAGTTACTCGCGAAAAATATCTCAAGTCGCTTTTCGATTCAAGAAATGGTGCGCTCACAGAAAATATGCTAAACACATTTGTTGCAGATATATTAAAAATCGATAGCAATTTGTTTTTAGATTTTCATTCAAGAGGTTGGTTTGCCGAAGTGAAAACAGTCTTTTCTTATAAAGGAACGGATAAATTTGTTACTTTTTTCTTAGAACTTGAGCATGAAAATTTAGGTTATAAATGGGTAATAACTAATGTTTATTTTGAGCCTTACTCGGAAATATTATTCGATAAGAAGAAGGATGAAAATATGTTTCTACATCCAATGAGCCATGAGATTGATTTTATGAACTTAATTCGAGTATTCAACGATAAAAAGAACATCGAAAATTATGCTATAAAAACATATCAACCCGATTTCTTAACTTTGTTTTTATATGAGTTTAAACAAGGTTATTTTGAATTTAAATATGTCGAAGATTTAAAATTTCATTTCTTTCAAATACCTAGTTGGTATTTTGAAATAGAGCAATTCGTTCGTGCCGATTACAATAGCGGATGGCTTATTTCAAAATTAACCAAGATAAACCAAGAAGAAAAAGCAATATTATTAAAATATATATATCACAATTAAAATGAGAAGTTTAATCGTTTTTTTAAGTATATTTTTAACAATAAATATCTATGCTCAAGAGCTTGGTAGAAATGAAATTGCAGATTTTACAAAAGAGGGAAAAGAACTTATTTCCTATCTCGAGTATACTCTAAATGCTATTGGCGATAACGAACTTTCGCCAAAAGAAAAGGACATAATTATTAGCGAATCTTTTATAAAAATGTTTCGTGATGAAAAAGTGCAAATTGAAGACGATTTAGATGCCAGCAGAGAAGCAGTTACAAATAAAGACGTTCAAGCATATTTAAAAGATGTGGATTTTTTCTTTAAATACTCACATTTTACTTTTAATATTCTTTCAATTGATGTTCAGATAACTGAAAATGGGAATCCTTTTTTACTGACTAATGTTTTAAGAACAATTGAAGCCGTTGATCTTAAGGGTGATACTATAAAAAACGATCAACAACGTTTTATAGAAATAGAGCTTTATAGCGATAAAAAAGAATTAAAAATAGTAAGTATTTATACTACAAAACTCAACGAGAATGAGGAAAATATTCGTTGGTGGAATCTCTTATCCGAACCATGGAAAAAAGTTTTAGGAAGCCAAGCTATTGTTTTTGATACAATTCCATTCTCATCTATTATGATATTGAATCAAAACTATATTATTTTAGAACCTAAAAAATTAAATAATCATGAATTAATTTTTGGGAACTCTTTGTCTCAAAATTCAAAAAACGACCCTGCGTTATATGCTTCTTTGTATAACTTTGATACAATCTGGATAAATGATTCCGCTTTGCTAAATCAAAAAGAAAATGTATTTAGAGTGTTAAATCAAATTTTGGAAATCAGCGATCTAAACCTAAGTGGAAACCCAAAAATTACTGATTTAGAGCCAATAATCAGGTTAAGTAATTTGCGTACAATAGATGTTTCTTTTTCTCTTATTCAAGATATTTATCCTGTTAGAAACTTAACCAAATTACATAATCTTAACTGTTCCAATACCTTTATAAATTCCGTAGATCCGTTGATATATTCTAGGGAGTTGGCAATTTTAAATATCTCTAATACAAATATTAACAACTTAGAACCTTTAGCGAATCTCGAAAAATTAATTATCCTTAATATATCAAATACCGATGTTGATAATTTGAGCGCTTGCCTAGAAATGTCGCTTCTTGAAGACCTTAAAATGCGTAATACACAAATTAGAGATCTTTCGCCATTACAATCACTAAAGTCGCTTAATTATCTCGATTTAAGCGATAATGAACAATTGAAATCGCTTGATGCATTAAAAAATTTAAATCAATTAAAAGTACTGTATTTAAACAATACAACTATTAATGATTTATCGCCACTTTCTATATTGCCCAATTTAGAAACTCTTTATTGCGAAAATTCCGAAATTATAAGTTTGGACGGATTGGAATTATCGCCGAAATTGAAAAAGATATATTGTGATAATAGCTTACTCGGACAACAAAAAGCGATAGAATTTATGAAAGAATATCCACATATTTTAGTTGTTTACGAAAGCAAGCAATTAAAAATATGGTGGGACGAATTACCGGAAACCTGGAAAGCCGTTTTTAATGAAATTTTAGAACCTGAAGCAACTCCAACAAAAGAACAGTTACACTTAATAACCAATATAAAAGAAGTCAACATTGCCGGCAATAAACAGATATACAGTTTGTTGCCACTAGCTAAATTAAAAAATCTGCAAAAGCTAAATGCTTCCAACACTTCTATAAACAGTTTAGATGGCATTGGTGAAGCACGCGAAATGCGAGAACTAAACATTTCTAACACTAATGTTAATCGTCTTTATGCTCTCGAAAGTTTAAATTTAATTGAAGAACTTGATATTTCTTATTGTCCTGTAAAAGAGTTATCGCCTTTAAAAGGATTGGTTAATCTTAAATCGCTTGCAATTAATAATACTCAGGTCGATGATTTGACTAGCTTGGCCGAATTACAAAATCTTCGCTATCTAAATGCTGAAATCACGAATATTAGCAATCAACAATTTGAAGATTTTATTGAGCTAAAAAAAGACATTCTACTATTATATCAAAGCGAGGAATTAAAAGTTTGGTGGGATAAATTATCAACACCTTGGAAGAGTATTTTTACTGATTATATGAGATGGGCAAATGAACCTAGCTCTCAGGATTTACATTTATTGATGCAAATTCAAACCTTGGAAATTAAAGAAAACAGATTGCTTGCCGATTTAGAACCTGTATCTAAATTAAAACATCTAAGAGTATTAAAAGTAAACGATACAAAAATCTCTGATGTGTTTCCTTTAAAAAATCTTTCGTATTTGCAGGAACTTGATTTATCAAGAAACCCAATTTCTAATCTCGACCCTTTGAAGCAACTTGGAAGTTTAAATTTTTTATATTTAAATAATACTTCTATCGATAATTTGGTGTGGTTAGAGGGATTGTCACAGATTAAAATCTTAGATATTTCAGGAACCGAAATAAAAAATCTGAAAGAATTAAGCAATACAATTCATTTGGAAAAATTAATCGCATACAGTACCAAGGTTAATAATATCAAGCCTTTAGAAGATTTGCCCAATTTAATTTCACTTAAGATTTACAATTCCAAACTATCGGCAAAAAAAATAGCTGATTTCAAGGAGAAAAATCCTAAATGTGAGGTTGATTTTTATTAAAATGCTTCATACCTAATTAAATTCATTTTCTTTTTTTTATACTATAATTTTAAATGTTATTACTATGTATCAGAAATACAATATATTACATGGTATCAGTAATTTATTTATGAGATTATTATAAAAAATTTACTACTTTGTATTGCATAGTACTATTATTTGCATTATATTTGCCAAATAAATTCTAATACTATACAATGAGCGAAGAAAAAACAGTATCCACCAGTATAGGAACTCAAATGCGAAAAGGCGTATTAGAGCTTTGCACTTTAGCTATTATTTCAGAAAAAGATGCTTATGCATCGGATATCATCGATACTTTAAAAGAATCTGATTTAATAGTAGTTGAAGGCACTCTATATCCAATGCTAACACGTTTAAAAAACGAAGGCATGTTGAGTTATCGATGGGAGGAATCCACTTCCGGACCTCCAAGAAAATATTATCAATTAACAGACGAAGGCAAAGAAACACTCTCCCGATTAAGACAAAATTGGGAAGATTTAACAAAAGCCGTTAATAAAATCATTCGTTAATTTAAAAACAAAAGACAAATGAAGAAGACATTTTCAATAAACATAAATGGATTGCTTTTTAATATTGATGAAGACGCATTCGAAAAATTAAACAACTATTTGAAAACGCTAAAAAAGTATTTTAAAAACACTGAAGGTGGTGAAGATATTGTTGATGATATTGAAGCCCGAATAGCTGAAATACTGAAAATTCGTATAAAAGATTTGCAAAAAATCATCGGTATGCTAGATGTTGATTTTGTAATAGATACTCTTGGCCAACCATTCGAAATGGATGAAGATAATGCCACAGGTTCATCAAAAAGCGACAAAAAGTCACACACAAAAAAAAGAGTTTTCCGCGACCCGGACAACCAAATTTTAGGTGGAGTTTCTACTGGTTTAGCTGCTTATTTCAATATCGATCCTGTAATTATCCGCTTGCTTTTTGTAATATCAATACTGGCTGGTGGAGTTGGAATTATCGTTTATTTAACACTTTGGATACTAACACCATATGCCTCAACAACCTCAGAAAAAATTGAAATGGAAGGCGAAAAAGTTGATATTCATTCAATAGAAAAAAAAGTGCGCGAAGAAATGGAAACAATAAAAATTAGGTTCCAAGACTTTTCAAATGAAGCGGGAGATTTGTTGAAAAAAAAAAGAAAGGATTCAACCAATGGTATGAATCAGTTCGGCCATTTTCTCTTTAACGCGTTTAGAATTTTTATCCGTGCACTTGCCATATTATTTGGTGTTATTTTCTTAATTGCAGGAATTGCAATGAGTATAGTATTTGCTGCTACATATTTAGGTCTGACTCCAACAATTCACTTTGAAGAATTTAGTGTTGAAGGGCTTTCATTTCCTTCATTCATAAGTAATTATATCATTACAACTCCATACGAACTAATTCTAAATATTTCCTTATTTTTAGTTTTGATTATTCCGGTTATTGCATTGATATTTAATGGAATTCGTTTGATATTTAATCTAGGCCGACAAAAAATTCTTGGCATCAGCACAATAGTTCTTTGGGTAGTAGTTTTGATGGTAACTTTTACACTTTCAGTAAAAACCTTGGAACAATTTAAAACGGAAAGCAAACAAGTAATTGTAAATACTTTGGAATCAGTTCAGAGCGACACCTTAAATCTGAGCATATATAACCAACACTATTACAAAGAGTTGCAACATAAATCATCCGGCATTATTTACTTTGAAGATGAAAAGTTAATATTGAGTTCGGAAGATATTTTTTATGGTAATCCGCAACTTGATTTTAGTAAGGCCGATGGCGAAAATTTTGAATTAGTTATTCGTACAAGTGTAAGAGGAGAAGATATTGTGGAAGCAAAAGAGCGTTTAAAGAATACAAAGTATTATTATGAATTGAAAGATAATTCTTTAAATATCGACCCATTTTTCACTTTGCTTGATGATGAGAAATGGCGCGATCAGCAAGTGACATTCGAAATAAGAATTCCTGAAGGAAAGTTTTTGTATATCGATAAAGCCACCAAAAATTATTTCCAATGGCATTATAGGCATTACAGCGGATGGAGTATGGCCGAAAATTATTGGTTGATGACTGATGATGGATTAGTAGAATCGAGTGAAATAAATAAATTAAGATGAGGTGTAAAAAGTTCTTTGTGTAACTCTCTGTTTCATTTGTGCGCCTTTGTGGTTTAAAATTTAATATGTTGAACCACAAAGGCGTACAAAGTTAACGCTAAGGAGTCCAAAGCTATTATTAAGTGTTTTATGCTTTTTTTTGATGACCTCTTTATTTATTAAGATAAAAAACTCAGTAAAATACCCGCCGCCACTGCACTTCCAATTACACCACTTACATTGGGCGCCATTGCGTGCATCAGCAAATGATTAGAAGGATCGTAACGTAGCCCTTCGTTTTGCACAACACGAGCACTGTCAGGCACTGCTGATACACCTGCAGCACCAACTAAAGGATTGATTTTGTTACCTTTAGAAAGAAATAAATTCATGACTTTAGCAAATAAAATTCCTCCGGCAGTAGCAATAATAAACGATAATGCTCCGAGGCCAAATATCATCAAAGAAGTATCTTTTAAAAAAACAGTTGCTTGAGTACTTGCTCCAACAGTTACACCTAAAAGTATTGTAACAATATCGATTAATGAATTACGAGCAGTATCTGCAAGCCGTTTTGTAAAACCGCTCTCTTTCAATAAATTACCAAAAAACAACATCCCCAAAAGCGGAATAGAGCTTGGCGAAATAAATCCTGTAAGCAGGAATCCGATTATTGGAAACATAATTTTTTCAATCTTCGGAACTACTCTTGGTGGTTTCATACGAATTAAGCGCTCTTTTTTACTTGTCAGCAATCGCATAACCGGAGGTTGAATTACTGGAACTAAAGCCATATAAGAATAAGCTGCAATAGCAATCGGGCCAATGAGATTCATTACCTGTTTTCCTTCATAAATATTTATACCATTAGCCAATTTTGATGATAGAAAGATAGCTGTCGGGCCATCGGCACCACCAATAATTCCGATTGCACCGGCTTCGGGAGGTGAAAAACCTAAAACCAAAGCACCGATAAATGTTAAGAAAATACCAACTTGGGCTGCTGCTCCTAAAAGCATCAGTTTTGGGTTTGAAATGAGTGACGAAAAATCGGTCATTGCTCCAATTCCTAAGAAAATCAATGGAGGATAAATACCATATTTTACTCCAAAATAAAGATAATTTAGTACGCTGCCTTCTTCATAAATTCCAATTTTTAAACCTGCATCTTCAGCAAAAGGAATATTTCCGATTAATACACCAAAGCCAATTGGAATTAGTAAAAGAGGTTCGTAATCGTAGCGAATTGCAAGAAAAATAAATCCTAGGCCAACAAGTATCATCACCAAATGGCCAGTTGTAACATGTTCAAATCCTGAATAATCTATAAATTTTGTAAGCCCATCATTTGCAGCTTGAAATGGATCGTAGGCTTTTTCATTATCCACACTATCAGCTATTTGCTGCGTATTTGTTTGTTCATCAGCACTGCTTGCTTTACCTAAAGAAAAAAAGCCGGAAATCAAACTAATTATGGCGATAGCTCCTACAATGGTTAAAAATCGTTTTAATTGCATACTAATGAATTTCGAGTAATAGTTCGTTTTGTAAAACACTCATACCGAGTTTAATAGTCATATTTTTAACGACACCTTTCTTTTCGGCTAATACTTTATTTTCCATTTTCATAGCTTCATAGATCAGCAAAATATCTCCTTTATTTACTTCGGCGCCTTCTGTAACAAGAATATTTATTATTGTGCCGGGCAAAGGACTATAAACTTTAAATGCACTTGACTCTGTTTTAGCCAATTCCATATGAGTTGCTACAGCAGACCTAAGAAGTTTTGGCGTTTTTGTAGATTTAATTTCTTGCTCTAATTCAACTATATAAGCCGTTCCGTTTACTTCTATTTTTGCTGTACTTCCTTCCACTTTTTTTATTTCAACATTATATTTATTACCATAAATGCTAAACTTGAATTTTTTCATTGCAAACGAATTTTATTTTTTTAAAGGTTGACGTACGCCATAAATTTTTGAACTCCAGGGAGAATATTTTCTCGAAACCTCTTTTATGGTCATTATTCCACTTTCTGTATCATGTTGCTCGTTCAAATACAAATAAAGCGCAAAACTTATAGCAGCGGTAACTTCACCACTTTGGGGAATATTTACGGGCTCACTTAAACTTCCATTTTGTTTTCTGCGTTTATATAACTTGGTAATGAGACCAAGCAATTTTGGTACAATAGTATAAATTAAAAATAAAAACATCAAGGCCAACAATACAATAACGTAACCAATTACACTTAAGCTTATTGCAAAATCCCAATGAATAAGTTGAATATAGTTTATCATGATTTTGAATATTACAATGGAATATTTCCGTGTTTTTTTGGTGGATTAGTTGCTTTTTTTGTAGCTAGCGTTCGGAATGCACGGATAACTCTAAAGCGTGTATTCCTCGGTTCAATCACATCATCAATATATCCATATCTAGCTGCTTCATAAGGATTTGCGAATAATTCGTTATATTCTGCTTCTTTCTCAATAATGAATTTTTCAGCTTCATCAGGAGATAAAGAAGCTAGTTTTTTACCTTCCAGAATTTCAATAGCACCACTAGCTCCCATAACAGCAATTTCGGCCGTAGGCCAGGCATAATTAAAATCGCCACGCAATTGTTTCGAACTCATAACATCGTGAGCGCCACCATAAGATTTTCGTAAGGTTATAGTTACCTTAGGAACAGTAGCTTCGCCGTAGGCAAACAACAATTTAGCGCCATGAGAAATTATGCCATTATGTTCTTGAATACTTCCCGGTAAAAAGCCTGGAACATCTACCAATGTTAGGATTGGAATATTAAATGCATCGCAGAAGCGAACAAAACGAGCCGCTTTTCTAGATGCGTTTATATCTAAAACACCGGCTAAATAATTTGGTTGATTCGCCACTATTCCTGTTGGCATGCCGTTAAATTTGGCAAATCCGGTAATTATATTTTTGGCCCAGCGCCGCTGCGATTCTAAAAATTCTTGACTGTCAACCAAACTATAAATTACATCCATCATATCGTATGGCTGATTCGGATTTTCCGGAATAATTTGGTTAAGACTGTCTTCTATTCTATCGATAGGATCATCGCTAATAGTTTGAATTGGTTCTTCTAAATTGTTTTGAGGGAAATACTCGATTAATTTCCTGATAATCAATATTCCCTCTTTTTCATCATCGGCTCTAAAATGAGATACGCCCGATTTTGAAGAATGTACATTTGCGCCGCCTAAGTCTTCTGTTGAAATATCTTCTCCGGTTACTTTTTTTGTAACTTTTGGGCCGGTAACAAACATATTGCTGGTTTTATCGCTCATAATAACAAAATCAGTTAACGCAGGAGAATAAACTGCTCCACCTGCGCAAGGACCAAAAATTGCTGATATTTGCGGAATAACACCGCTGGCCATAATATTTCGTTGAAAAATCTCCGCATAACCGGCCAAACTGGTCACGCCTTCTTGAATTCGAGCACCTCCGCTATCGTTAATTCCAATAATTGGTGCACCTACAAGCATGGCTTGATCCATTATCTTGCAAATTTTATTGGCATATGTTTCTGATAATGAGCCACCAAAAACAGTAAAGTCTTGCGAATAAACATAAACCACTCTTCCATCTATAGTTCCATGACCGGTAATTACACCATCGCCTAAAAAATGTGTTTTATCCATTCCAAAATTTACATTTCGGTGTGTAACAAACATATCGAATTCTTCAAAACTACCTTCATCCAGAAGCATTTCTATTCGCTCACGAGCAGTATTTTTGCCTTGAGCATGTTGGGCATCAATACGTTTATCGCCTCCGCCTTTGTATGCTTCTTCGCGTAAAGCAATTAGTTTATTTATTTTTGATTGAATTTGCATTGCAATTGATTTTCAATTGATTAAGAACTTATTTTTTACTACAAAATTCAGTTAAAACACCACCGGTTGACTTTGGATGTAAAAAGCCTATTTGTAAATTTTCAGCGCCTGTTCTTGCATTTTTATCTATAAGTCGGATTCCTTTTTTTTCAACCTCAAGTAAAGCTTGCTGCACGTTGTCAACAGCAAAAGCAATATGATGAACTCCCGGTCCTTTCTTCTCGATAAATTTACCAATTGGGCCATCAGGATCGGTTGATTCCAATAGCTCTAATTTGGTATCGCCAACCATAAAAAAAGCGGTTCTAACCTTTTGGTCTTCAACATCTTCAATGGCATAGCATTTTAAACCTAAAACTTCTTCATAATAACGGATACTTTCTTCTAAATTTTCAACGGCAATTCCAATATGTTCAATAGAATTTACTTTCATATCTGGATTTATTTACATTTAACATTGTGAATATTTTACTATTTGCAAAGGTAAAGCTTCTTTGTTATTCAAAAAACAATAGAAATATTATTTATCCAAATTTACACAATTTAAACAGGATATAATTAAGCGAAATTGTTATTCGTTCAATTTCTGCGTTTTATAATTCCTAAGCAAGTAATTAATAATTTTTTTATGGAGGATTTGGGGGGATTAATATTGAATATCAGGATATTTCACTATGCATACATAATTAATTTGATTCGAATTTCATCATATTAATAGATATCAAACAGAAAACAATTCTATTTAAAATATTTTTTCTTTCTTTGCATTTATTTATAATCATTCTAAATTAAATGAAAGACATAAAAAATCCCTGCATAAATATTTGCCGAACCGATTCAAACGGAATTTGCCTTGGATGCAAAAGAAGCCTGGACGAAATTGGCGACTGGTCGAAATATACCAATGATGAAAAGATGACTGTATTAGAAAATATCAGTCGAAGACGTAATGATACTGAAGACTATTACGGTGGTTTTTCTTTTTGAAATTAGATAAAAGACGCAATCAGTAAATTATTTTCTTGCCTTCTTTGTAGGTTTTGATGTAATTACAATCAGCAATCCGATAATTGGAGTTAAAAATACGCTAATTACAAATCCCATCCAGAATCCTAATTTTGTATTTTTTGAGATAATACCAATTAAAAGAGCTGAGGCAAACCAAGTTAACCAAAAGTATAAATTCATAGCTTCTTTTTTAGCGAATATAA
>CAZTST010000106.1:3691-12624 GCA_964616585.1 uncultured Draconibacterium sp. | reverse complement strand
TGATCTTCAACCCAAAGCCAATCGCGAATATTTTCTCCTTTTCCATAAACGGGAAGAGGTTTATTTGTTTTTATATTGTTGATAAACAATGGCAATAGCTTTTCAGGAAATTGATACGAACCATAATTGTTTGAGCAATTGGAGATAACTGTTTGCAAGCCAAATGTATCGTAATAAGCTCGAACAAAATGATCGGAACTGGCTTTTGAAGCAGAATACGGACTATGAGGATCGTAAGCTGTAGTTTCGGTAAACATGCCTGTATCGCCTAAGCTACCATAAACTTCATCGGTAGAAACATGATAAAAACGATGGGCTTTCAAATTATCTTTCCAAATAAACTTGGCAGCATTTAGCAAGTTAACTGTTCCGATAACATTAGTCATTACAAATTCAGTTGGATTAGTAATTGAGCGATCGACATG
Source organism: uncultured Draconibacterium sp. (assembly GCA_964616585.1). Classification (GTDB taxonomy): domain Bacteria; phylum Bacteroidota; class Bacteroidia; order Bacteroidales; family UBA12170; genus UBA12170. Next base: position 12,199 of record CAZTST010000106.1, on the reverse strand, counting down.
CGATTCAGCAGCCAGATGAATAACATCGGTAAACTGTTCTTTCTGAAATAATTCTGAAATCGATTCGGCATCAACAATATCCATTTTTACAAAGCTGTAATTTGGTTTATTTTCAATGTCTGTAAGATTTGCCAAATTGCCGGCATAAGTTAAAACATCTAAATTAACAATCTGATATTCAGGATATTTATTTATATAAAGACGCACAACATGCGATCCAATAAACCCTGCTCCACCGGTAATTAAAATTTTCTTTTTGTAGGACATTTTGATAATGTGTTAATGTGTTAATGCTGAGGCTTTGCCGAAGTCCAGAATTTTCTTCGGGATATTAATGCGTTAACTGGAATAATTCATAATTCACGTTTTAACTTTTTACTGGTAACTTCCAACTCTTAACTCTTTTTTGCAAGCGCTTTTTCCCAATTCCAAGATGACAGCATCATTTCGTCTAACGTTTTCTTTGCTTTCCAACCAAGCTCATCGTTAGCAAAAGTAGTATCAGCGTAAACTATTTCAACATCGCCGAGACGACGATCAACAATTTTATAATTTAGCTTTTCGCTTGCAACTTTTTCGAAAGAATTAATAACTTCAAGAACTGAAAATCCATTTCCGGTACCTAAATTAAATATCTCTATATCCTTTTTACCTTTTTTATCTATCATTCGCTGTACTGCAACAACGTGAGCCTGAGCTAAATCTACAACATGAATATAATCCCTGATGGCTGTACCATCAGAAGTATTGTAATCAGATCCAAAAACACTAAGCTGCTGACGAATACCAATTGCTGTTTGAGTGATAAAAGGCACCAAATTATTGGGAACGCCTAAAGGCAATTCGCCAATAAGTGCAGAATCGTGAGCTCCAATTGGATTAAAATATCGAAGCAAAATAGCTTTTATATTTGTTACCAAGCTCGTATCGGTAATTATTTCTTCCGAAATCTGCTTGGTGTTGCCATAAGGCGACATAGCATTTAAAATTGGCGACTCTTCTGATACAGGTAAAATTTCAGGTTGGCCATAAACTGTACAAGATGACGAAAACACCAGATTATCAATATTATGCGTTTTCATATTTTCCAAAATATTAACCAATGAGCCAATATTATTGCGGTAATACTTCAAAGGATCGTTTACCGACTCGCCAACTGCTTTGAAAGCAGCAAAGTGAATAATCCCTTTTAAATCAGGATATCGATTAAAAAAATCGTTTGTTTTAACTACATCGGTTAAATCGAATTCTTCAAAAACTGGACGAATACCGGAAATTTGTTCAATTTTATCCACAACATTAGCGTGCGAATTGGAGAGATTATCTACAATTATAACTTCAAATCCTTTTTTTTGAAGTTCTACAACGGTGTGAGAACCAATATATCCAGTGCCTCCTGTTACTAATATTTTCATAGTTTTTATTTAATAATTGTTCACTAAATAGGTTATATTTTCAGCCAACTAAATTAGTAAATAATAAAAAACGATGCTTATCTTTTTTTCCAATCTATTAGAATGAATTTTTTTTATAGATTAAATTAAGATTCAAATCGCTTTATTCCTTAATCCAATCTACTATTTCAGAATCGTAAGGTTTGGTTTTTGGAGAAATTACTTTTTCAAGATTTCCGTCTTTTCCAATCAAATATTTTTGGAAATTCCAACTTACATTAGAATCTTGAACACCGTTAAGTTCTTTTTTTGTAAGCCATTGATAAAGAGCGTGCATATCGCTTCCTTTTACAGAAATTTTGCTCATCATAGGAAAAGTAACACCATAATTTAATGTACAGAATTCCTTAATTTCTTTATCTGAACCAGGTTCTTGATATAAAAAATTATTGGCAGGGAATCCGATAATTACGAAATTATCTCCACCAAATTCTTGATATAATTTTTCCAAATCTTCATATTGAGGTGTAAAACCGCATTTGGATGCAGTATTGACTACCATTACTTTTTTACCTTCCAACTGTTTGAATGTAAAGTCATTACCGTTGATGTCTTTTACAATAAAATCGTAAAAACTGCTTTGAGAAAATGCTGTTAAGCTCATTATTGCAAAGACAATTAAAATAGATGTGCGCATAATATTTTTATTTCAAAGATACTATTTATATTGAATCTAAATAATTAATTTTGGAATATATAATTAGACTTCTCAAGAACACAGCTCTACGAGGGTTTCAAACCCTCGTAGAGCTATTCTTTGAACAATCAAAAACTATGAAAACTTAGGTATGGCTTTTTTATTCTCTCACCCAAATATAATAACAGCTCATAAAGCTAAAAACCGATAAAAGAATGCATTAAAAATAATCTTAATTACTAATTATCTCTCTTATCTAATAATTGTTCCAATATGCTCACCCTTAACTACTTTCAGAAGATTTCCGGGTGTATTCATATCAAAAACATAGACGGGTAATGAGTTTTCTTTACAAAGAGTAAAGGCTGTTAAATCCATTATTTTGAGTTTCTTTTCATATGCTTCATCAAAACTTAACTCGCTGAATTTTGTTGCAGCAGGATCTTTTTCAGGGTCAGCAGTATAAACGCCATCAACTCTTGTTCCTTTTAAAAATACATCAGCCTGAATTTCAACACCTCGCAAAGCAGAAGCAGAATCCGTTGTAAAGAATGGATTTCCGGTTCCTCCGGCAATAATTACAACTTTGCCTTCTTTCAAATAGTCAATTGCAATTTTTCTACTCATAGGTTCAGCCATAGGTTTTAAAGTCAGACTGGAAAGCAACTTAACACTTAGTCCTATTTTTTCCAGCTCACTTTGAAGTGCCATCGAATTAATAACTGTTGCCAACATTCCCATATAATCGCCCTGAACACGATCCATACCTTTTCCGACACCTTGTAATCCACGATAAATATTTCCTCCTCCAATAACAATTCCCACTTCAACTCCCTCGTTTACAACATCTTTTATTTGCAAAGCATAACTTGATAATTGTTCAGGATCAATGCCAAATTGTTGATTGCCCATCAAAGCTTCGCCGCTTAGCTTGAGTAATATACGTTTGAATCTCATATTTTTTTATTTTTCGATCAAATTTTCTTGTAAACAAAGATAGCAATTCAGCTTAGATAGCTTATGCCGATACTGAACATTTTTAAAGCGTTTTTTGGTTTTTCCATATCCACTATCCAATACTTTCTGTTGATTTTAAGACAATCTTTTGGCGCTATATTATATTTCGTCTCAATTTTCATATATTTCTGAAATGCTAATCGAATAGCTCCGGCAAAGATTTGAAGAATATTTACAAAATCTTTTTTTGTTTGATGAGGCCGATCTAAATCTTCAATCTTTTTAAGGATAGAATCCAAAAGCTCATCAAAGAAAGCATTGATATTTTTTACTGAATCAGAAGTATTGGGCAAAGTAAAAACCCCGGCTGCTCTATCATCAAATAAATCAAAAACATCATCCATAAACTGACCAAAAGCACCTAAATCAAAAGCTAATTCTTTTTCTTGTGCAGATAACGAATGACTTAAAAGTAAGGCGTAAAGCAGACCGGAATAAGCGCCTTTTTGTCGGGAAAAAGCCCACAATTCTTTAGGGTTTAATTTTATAACTTGTTGTGCTTTAGCGTTTTCCTGTGCTTTGAATAAACGATTGGCAGCATCTAAGAATTCCGTAGTTTTATCAATATTAGTTAAAATATTTTGAAGAAAATGAACTGCTAATTTTTGTTCATCAGTCTCTGGAGTTTCTCTATCAACATGGTTTAACAGCATATTTATTTTGCCGGATTCATCTTGTCCTTTATCAAAAAAATCATCGAAAATGGGTGCGCAGGCACTAAGATTTGCAAATAGCTTGCGCTCTGCTTTATTCATTTTATTTCCACGCAAAACACAAAGTAATTCGCCAAAAAGATGATTGACATGCATATACTGCTTGGTGCGATTAAAATATTTTGAGCCGTAAAAATATTCCAGCTCAAGCTTATTTGGAAAATCTAAATCGCTAATAAACTGCCGTTTAAGATAATTTCGCAAACGCCAATAGATGACAATTATCCTGATATGATAAGAAATGCCTAATTTCAATTGTTTTAAGCTATACAAGACTTTCCTTTCATTGCGCTTTTATTATTTTACCGATTCTTTTACTTTCCTGACTACATCGATAATTGTTCCATCAACCCATTTAATAGCAGCCACAATCTCGTCGGTAAATTCAGGCTTGTCGGACTTTCCGCATATCGCTTCTGCTTCTGCTTTTAGTTCTTCAATAGTTTTAATTGGCAGACTCGAATTTTTTAATTTTTCGATTAAATCTGTTCTAAGCGGATTGATAGCTATGCCTCTTTCTGTTGCAATTACATCAATCAATTCCCCCGGACCACAAAGAGTTGTTACCTCATCAACAATTACAGGAATTCTATCACGAAAAAGCGGTATCGGCAAAATGGTGCATTTGGAAAACAAGCAGTTTTGCCAACCGCCAATACCGTGTAATAATGCTCCATCGGAATGCGTAACTACATTGGCGTTAAAATTAACATCCACTTCGGTAGCACCCAGAATTACAACATCAACCATACTTGCAAAATTTCCTTTGCTATGATAGTTATAAGATGTGAAAGGACTAGTTGCTAAATGGTTAGAATTCTCGCGTATGGAGCGAACACCTTCCATATCAAAGGTTTGGCCATCAAGAATATAATCAACTAAACCTTCTTCAAGCATTTTAACAGGATACTCATTAGATCCTGCCCGAATAAAACGAGCCTTCCATCCTTTTTCTCTCAGAATTTCTGCAAAATAAATTCCGATACTTAAAGCTGTTCCACCGGCACCTGCTTGATAAGAAAAGCCATTTTGAACAATTCCTGCTTCAACACAGAATTGAGCCGTCATTTCAGCAATTAAAAGTCGGTCAGGACTTTTGGTGATTTGCGTTGTTCCTGAAACAATTTTATCAGGATCGCCAACTTTGCCAACCAAAACTGTATAATCCACGTGATTTCCATGAATTTGAAAAGGAACACAAGGGAATGGTACCAGATTGTCTGTTACCACGATAACTTTATCGGCATATTGAGAATCGCCAAGAGCAAAACCTAGTAAGCCGCATGCCGCAGAGCCATTTACGCCATTTGCATTTCCAAAAGCATCTGCCGAAGGAGCAGCAATTACTGCGATATCTATTTGTACTTCACCATCTTGAATGGCTTGGTAACGACCACCATGAGAGCGAAGAATTCCAATACCGGCCATTTTTCCTTCTGAACAAAAACGCCCTAAAGCTCCATTCATACTACCTTCGATATGATGGATTGTTCCATCTTCCAAATATGGAATTAAATGTGCATGACAAGGAAAAGAAGCTGAAGGAAACCAGCACAATCCTTTAATTCCCATTTCATTAGCAATATCGAAAATCTGATTTGCAATTAAATCACCATCTCTAAAATGATGATGCGTTGAAATTGTCATACCATCTTTTAATCCGGATTTAATCAGAGCTTCTTTTAAGTTTGCCACTAATTTATTTCCATCGGCAGGATAATCAGCACAGCTAGGAATTAATGGAGCATGTTTTCTGCCTTTAGGGCGATATTTTCCTACTCCTTGAAAAGCAGTATGTTGTTCACCATTAATAATTTCCGGGACTATTCTTCCGGCAGCGTTTTTTACTAAATTATCATATTTTTTCATTGTCAAAGAAATGCTTATCAATATAAATATTGCAATATAATTAGGGAATTAATTCTCTGTTTGCCAGTTTTTATTTAGCTTTCCCATATCTACAGCTAACTGAATTACTTTTTCGGCACGTTTTACCACAGGAGCATCAATCATTTTTGTACCAAGTGAGACAACACCAAGACCTTTTGCTTTGGCATTGAGAAATGCAAGATAAATTCTTTTTGCCTTTTCAATTTCAATAGAATCAGGAGCAAAATTCTCATGAATTACACGAATTTGACGTGGGTGAATACAGCCCATTCCATTAAAGCCTAAGCTTTTAGAAACTTGCACGTTTTTCTTCAATCCATCCATATCCGAAACATCAGAATAAACAGAATCAATTGCCTGAATTCCAGTAGCAACAGCAGCATTTACTATTGTAGTGCGAGCAAAAAACGATTCTGAAGCTTCCGCAGTTTTGCGCACACCTAAATCAGCAGTATAATCTTCCAAACCAACGGCCATAGACGAAATAGAATGGCTTGCTGATGCTATAGCTAATGCATTCATAACTCCTTTAGCACTTTCAATAATTGGCATAAGCCAAACAGGATTTTTTAAATTATATTTAGCCTTCAATTGTTTTATTTTCTGCTTAACAGCAATCAATTGTTCCGGGCTTTCGGCTTTTGGAATCAGAATCAGATTTACATTATGCGGAATCACATAGTCCAAATCTTCTAATCCACTCTCGCCCTGATTGATTCTAACCATACGCTCAGCACTATAAAAATTCAAGGTTCGTAGTGCATTACGCACTAAAAAACGAGCTTCATGCTTTTTTTCCGGGGCAACGGCATCTTCCAAATCAAGAATTAATCCATTGGGTTTATGGAGGCCGGCATTAAGCATTAAACTTGGTGAATTTCCGGGCAAGTACAAGCGAGAAAAACGATGCTGTTCTTTAGTGCTTGGAAGTTTATTTTCTTCCAGAATTTCGAGCAGATATTCTTTTTCGGAATTGATAAGTTTCTTTAAAGCAGCTTCCATTCGGGCAGCAATTACAAAAGGCAAGGCGCCGCTATCAACAAACAGAATATGAGCGTGTTCGATATTGAAGAAAGCAAGAATATCAAGCAATAATTTCTTATTGGATTTTCCAAACATCACCTCAACTTTCGAATTCATTTCGAGATGAATGCCTCCGGATGTTTTTAATTCCAGTTCGATAAAACAGTCGGAGCGAACGCCTTCTCCTTTATTCCCGGCTTGGGCGGTTTTTGTTTTTTCTGATGCCATAATATTCGTGTAATGGATTATTAAAATCGCATTTCAAGCAAAGATTTTAATCTGTCTGGAGTCAATGCTTTTTGCTCACCTAAATTAATTTTTCCTTGCTTAGCAAGCTTTTGCATAATGACTTCTATTCCAGTTTCAGGAATTCCGTATTCGCTAAGATGTGTTTTTGTTTCTAAGCTTCTGAAAAATTCTTCAGTTTTAATGATAGCTTGATCAATTAATATTTCATCATCATCTTCAGAAAGATTCCAAACATTTTTTGCAAAACGAATCAATTTTTCGTGCTTTTCTTTCCGCATTACTTCCATCATGCCTGGCAATATAACGGCTAAAGATTGGGCGTGATCTAAACCATAAAGTGCTGTTAGTTCATGGCCGATAGTATGCGTTGCCCAATCGGTTGGAACACCTAAGGCAAGCTGACCGTTTAGAGCCATAGTAGCGGCCCACATTGTATTAGAGGCTACATCATAATCAAATTCTTTTAACACATAATCAGAACCATATGCTATTAAGGTAAGCATAATGCCTTCTGCCCAGCGATCTTGCACTTCTGCCTTGTTTGGGTATGTAAGATATTGTTCTATTACATGAACAAATGCATCAACAACACCATTTGCCAGCTGAGATTTGGGCAATGATTTCAACACACAAGGATCCAGAACAGAAAATTTTGGATAAACTAAAGGACTGGCAAAAGGCAACTTTTCATTAGTTTCATCATTGCTAACCACAGAAAAAGGATTCATTTCCGTTCCTGTTGCTGAGAGAGTTAGAACAATGCCCATAGGTATAGCAGATTTAACCTTAGCGCCTTTTTGACAAATATCCCATGGGTTGCCTTCGAAATGAGCGGCGGCGGCTAAAAATTTGGTTCCATCAACAACAGAACCACCACCAACTGCTAAAAGAAAATCAATCTTTTCTTTTTTAACCACATCAACGGCTTTCATTATTGTATGGAAGCGAGGATTGGGTTCAATTCCGCCAAATTCAAAAAAGCTAAATTTGGACAGTGCTTTTTTAACTTGTTCGTAAACGCCGTTTTTAAAAATACTGCCGCTGCCGTAAGTAATTAAAACTCTGCTTCCTGCAGGGATTTCTTTTGCGATAGAGGCAATAGTGTCCCTGCCGAAAATAACTTTTACCGGGTTTTTATATTCGAAATTATTCATGTTTTCTTTTTTGTCAAATTTAATACTTTTTAGGCATCAGCAAGAGTAAAAAAGGCAATTTAAGGATTGGATTTTATTATTTCGACATAAACTTTGATTAAAAAAATTAATTTTGCTAAAACTAAAGTAGAGAATGTATAAAACTTCAATTAAAGCAAATCTATACAATGTCCTTATATTTCGCCTATTTGTATTCTTGATTTTTTTAAGTCTCTCCAGAATACTACTGTATTTTTTTAACCAAAATTATTTTAGCGAAATTAATACAAAAGGCATATTTTTAATTTACATATTGGGACTACGCTTTGATATAGCAGCTTTAATGATGCTGAATTTCCCTTTAATATTGTTTAGTGTTTTTCCTTTTAGTT
>CAZTST010000106.1:0-3681 GCA_964616585.1 uncultured Draconibacterium sp. | reverse complement strand
ATTACATTGTTTTTCAATAGTTTGGCAATTATTTCTAATTTGATAGATATTATTTACTTTAGGTTTACACTAAAAAGAAGCACTTTCGATATATTTAATTTTTTAGATGCGAATGTTGGCTTGTTTGATATTTTAAAAGCTATACTTTTTGATTTCTGGTATATAATTTTGCTTGCTGTTGCAATGATTTTTGTAATGATTTATTCCTGGCTTAAGCTTCAAGAAATAGCTATTTTCACAGAACAAACTATTATCCAAACTGTTTATAAAAGCTTGCTTTTCTTTTTTATTTTAGGAATAGGAATTATAGGCTTGCGAGGAGGCACACAATTAAAGCCCTTGAATCTGATTGATGCCGGAAGAATGGTGAGCTCTAATCAAGTTCCATTAATTTTGAACACTCCTTTTAGTTTGATTGTAACTCGCGGAAAGCAACAACTCGAACTTAAATCTTGGTTTACTCCGGAAGAAGCAAAAATTCATTTCAATACAAATCACAACTTCAACAAAGAGAGCTTATTGCCCGATAAAAAGAATATAGTCGTATTGATTTTAGAGAGTTTTTCTACAAATAAGATTGGCTATTTCAATTCTTCGCAAAAGAGTTTAACACCATTTCTCGACAGCCTACTTACTAAATCTCTTACTTTTAAAGGAATTGCAAATGGAAAGAAAAGCATAGAAGGAATTCCTGCGATTTTATCGGGTATTCCAACTTTAATGCGACAACCTTTTTTAACTTCGTCTTATACTTCCAATCAATTTCATAGTCTGGCGGCGATATTAAAAAATCACGGATATATTTCCACTTTTTTCCATGGCGGAAAAAATGGCACTATGAATCTCGACAGCTATACCGTAAAGGCTGGTTTTGATAGCTATTATGGATTAGATGAATATGAAAATAAGGCTGATTATGATGGAAGTTGGGGCATCTGGGATCACGATTTCTATCCATTCTTTAATTCCAAACTGAATACTTTTCAAGAACCTTTTTTGGCTGCTTTTTTTAGTCTGTCATCTCATCACCCTTATTCAATCCCAAAACAATATCAAACAAAATTTACAGAATCTGAGCCTTTGGACAATTGTATAGCTTATTCAGATTTTGCACTTGCTAAATTCTTTGAATCAGCAAAAAAAGAAAGATGGTTTAACAATACTCTTTTTGTAATTACTGCCGACCATACAGCCGAACTTCCTAACACTAAAGATTCTGCCAACATAATTCATTTTGAGATTCCAATTGCATTCTATGCTACAAACGACTCTGTTTTAATCAAAAAAGAGCATCGTCATATTGCACAACAAAGCGATATTTTGCCAAGTATTATGGATTATCTTAATTTTTCAGATTCCTTTATGGCTTTCGGAAACTCTGTATTTGATATAAGTGCACCTGATTTTGCGTTGTATTATTTGAACGAAATTTACCATGGAATTAACAAAGACTTTATTTTTGAGTTCGATGGAGAAGAATTCACTTTTGAAAAGATTGGCACCGCTTCGTCTGCATTTGACAGTCAAAACCAAGCAATTTTAGAGAAACAAACAAAAGCCCTCATTCAAAATTATGCTGATTTTATGATTCATAATAAATTAACCACTGTCGGTCAAAGATGAAAAAAATAAGAATAATCATTAATCCAAATAGCGGTTTAGGCAATCAAAAAAAGGCCGAAAGAGCAATTAATAATCTGCTCGAAAAAAGTTTGTTTGATTATGAGATTATGTATTCTCAGCGAAAAGGACATATAACATTGCTTGCAAAAGAAGCAGCAGAAAACAATTATGATGCAGTTGTTGTTGCGGGAGGTGATGGGTCCTTAAATGAAGCAATTCAGAAACTTATAGGCACAAAAACGGCTCTCGGCATTATTCCGATCGGCTCAGGAAATGCCTTAGCCAGACATTTACATATTCCTATGTCCTTGTCACGTTCCGTTAAACTCATTAATCAATTTAAAATAAGGCAAATAGATACTGCTAACGTTAACGGGCATTCTTTCGTAAGCCTTGCCGGCATTGGTTTTGATGCCCAAGTAGCTAAACAATTCAGCTTTGCTAAAAAACGCGGTTTATGGAATTACGTTAAGATAAGTGTTCGAGAATATTTTCGATTTACAACTCAAAAATATCGGTTAAGATTAGATGGAAAACTTATTGATTCAGAAGCATTTATGATTGTATTTGCCAATGCAAATCAATTTGGAAATGAATTTATAATTTCTCCACAAGGCAAAATTGATGATGGCTTATTGGATATTTGTATTGTACAGAAACCTAAACTTTACCAAATACCAAATTTATTTATCAAGCTGTTTCTAAAAAAGATCCATCAATCAAAACTAGTTAATATCCATAGAGCTAAACAAATTCAATTGGAGCAAAATCATCAGGTTATGATGAATATTGATGGCGAAGCAGTACTTCAAAACGAGCCAATTAATATCAGCATAAATCCACTATCTTTATCAGTAATTTCATAATCACATCATGCATGTCAAAGAATAAAAAAAACAAAAAAATCGTTGGCGATATAATGTATTCAACAAATCCTGATTTTGAATTTGAACTTGAAATGGAAACTGAAACATTATCGCCAACAGAACAAGATCTTAGAATCTGGCTCGACCGCAAACATCGCGGAGGCAAACAAGCAACATTAATTAAAGGTTTTGTGGGTAATGATAATGATTTGAAAGAATTGGCAAAAATATTAAAATCGAAATGTGGCGTTGGAGGTTCTTCTAAAGATGGAGAAATTATTATTCAGGGCGATTTTAGAGATAAAGTTTTGGAAATCTTGAAAAATATGGGCTATAAAGTTAAAAAAGCAGGGGCATAAAAAAGCCTGTTAGTCAATTGACGGACAGGCCTTATATTTTCTAATACTCATCTTCGTTAAAGAAAAAATCTTCTTTTGTCGGATAATCCGGCCACAAATCTTCGATTCTATCATACATTTCGCCCTCATCTTCGATCTCTGATAAGTTTTCAACAACTTCTTGAGGTGCTCCTGAGCGAATACAGAAATCAATTAATTCTTCTTTTGTTGCAGGCCAAGGTGCGTCTTCCAACTTTGAGGCTAATTCTAGTGTCCAATACATAATATTATTGTTTTGTATTTTTTGCAAAAATAATTTTTTTTTATTGATAAACAAGCTTTGTTAAGAAAAGCTTAATAATAAATTGTATATGCCTGTTTATTAATTCCTTTGTTTATAATCTTTTTTGAGTATAACTAGTTAAAAATAAAAAATTATTTATTTTAATTGTATCAAAAAAGTCCTATTCTGTTAATAAGTCAATAAAGAGGAATGAAACCAATTAATTATTCTTTTGGTTCTAATGCATATTTCTGCAAATGAATCGGTATTTTTGCAAAAGTTGTTGATATTGAAGGAATTATTCTTGATTGTCCTTGTTCTTCGATAATTTTCATTCCTTTGTTTTCATCAAAAAAGAATTCCAAAAAAGCATTGGCAAGTTCAGGATTTGGTGCGTTTTTTATTTGAGTAATGCCATAAATCATAGTGCTGCCGCTTAGATTAACCTTTTCGTTTGGAGTTTTACCGGAAATATTCACTTTTGCATTTGAATACCAATTGCTTAGTATAGGATTAGAGAGATTTATTGAATCGCTCAACGACAAATAATTTAATTGATGTTGTTGAGCTA
>CAZTST010000105.1:0-12776 GCA_964616585.1 uncultured Draconibacterium sp. | reverse complement strand
ACATTTCTGTCTCGGTCTATTCTGTGATCTGGCTGGGGCTCGAACCCAGGACCCTCCCGATAAAATCGGGATGCTCCACCAACAATGATTTTGACATGAAAAAGACCAAAACATTTCTGTCTCGGTCTATTCTGTGATCTGGCTGGGGCTCGAACCCAGGACCCTTTGATTAAAAGTCAAATGCTCTACCAACTGAGCTACCAAATCTTATTCCCTTCAAAAGGACTGCAAAAGTAAAAGCTTTTTGTAAAGCAAACAAGTATTTTTTTGTCTTTTTTCTTCTAGAAAACCAACTAATAAACTGAGTGTTTTTTTAGTAATTGTACTTATCTTTCCACCTGTTTTTCAAATTATTACGATCATCAACTTCACGCTTATTTGTTCCAGGATTATAGAAAGCAGTTCCTTTAATCCTGTCTGGTAGAAATTCTTCTTCGGTAAAATTGCCTTCATATTCATGCGCATACTTATAATCTTGACCATAACCGATCTCTTTCATAAGCTTTGTAGGAGCATTACGCAAATGCAATGGAACAGATAAATCGCCTGTTTGCTGGACTATTTGTTGAGCTTTTTTAATTGCCATATAGGTAGAATTGCTTTTTGGCGAATTTGCCAAATAAACAGCTGTTTGAGAGAGAATAATGCGACCTTCAGGATAGCCTATTTTATTCACAGCATCAAAACAACTGTTTGCCAATAAAAGAGCGTTAGGATTCGCATTTCCCACATCTTCAGAAGCTAAGATAAGCAAGCGACGTGCAATAAATTTAATATCTTCTCCACCTTCAATCATTCGAGCCAGCCAATAAACTGCTCCATTTGGATCGCTTCCTCTTATCGATTTAATAAAAGCCGAGATAATATCGTAATGCATCTCCCCTTTCTTATCGTAAGTAGCTAAGTTTTTTTGAATGATATGGCTTACTAACTTATTGTTAAGTGAAATCGCTTTTACTTCTGGAGGAAAAGTGCTAACAACCAATTCAATTGCATTAAACAATTTACGCGCATCACCACCTGAAATTCGAAAAAGCGCTTCAGTTTCATCAATTTTTATTTCTATCTGATATTCCGACTTAAAAAACAGAATCGCCTGATTTAAAAGTAATTCTAAATGTTTTTCCTCTAATGAATCAAGAATATAAACCTGACAACGGGAAAGCAATGGAGAAATTACCTCAAATGAAGGATTTTCAGTTGTTGCTCCTATCAGAGTAATCGTTCCAATTTCAACAGCGGAAAGTAAAGAATCTTGCTGTGATTTGCTAAAGCGATGGATTTCGTCCAAAAAGAGTATCGATTTCCTACCGCTTGCCTTTGCTCTGTCTATAACCTCTCTAACAGTTTTAACTCCTGCATTAATGGCACTAAGCGAATAAAAAGGTATTTCAAGATTTTGAGCCAGAATAAAGGCCAAAGTTGTTTTTCCAACACCTGGCGGACCCCACAAAATCATTGAAGGAATATTGCCCGAATCCAAAGATTTCCGCAATACGCCCTCTTTTCCTACCAAATGTTCCTGACCAATATAATGATCAAAATCCGTAGGTCGAAGCAGTTCCGCAAGAGGTTTTGTGAGATTCATTTATCTAATAAAGCCAAAGGCTTCGATCATTTTATCAAATATAGCAGTATTTTCATAGAGGCCACTGAATTTTTCAGCACCCGGTCCATAGCTAAAAACAGGAACTAAAACAGAAGAATGTCCAGTTGTATTGAATTTCCCTTCTACCATACCATGTTCCACATCTCCATTAATAACACTTAAACCACCAGTTTCATGATCGGAAGTAACAATAACCAAAGTATGACCATCTTTTTCGGCAAATTTTAATGCTTCGCCAACAGCACGGTCAAAATCAAGCATTTCTTCAACTACATAGCCTAAATCATTATCGTGACCAGCCCAATCTATTTGAGAACCTTCTACCATCAAGAAAAAACCTTTGTCATCCTGATCTAGGATTTCCATCGCTTTGAGTGTGCTTTCAACCAAAAACTCTCCACGCTGAGGATAAGTATCTAAATGTCCGTTGGCAAACAGTCCGGCGACTTTTCCGCTTTTAATTTCTTTTAATGCAGGCAATTCTGTTACAATCTGAAAACCAATAGCTTCTAGCGCAGGACGAAGATTAACTCCTGTTTCACGTTTGCAAAAATCATCAGAACCTCCACCGAGAAATACATCCAGAGAATCTGTAACAAAGAAAGTTGCAATATCCTCGTATTGATTTCGTCTGGAAACATGTGCTATAAAAGCAGCAGGTGTAGCATGTGTAATTTTACAAGCGGCAACTAATCCTGTGGCATAGCCATTTCCTGAAGCGATTTCCAAAATAGTTGGCATTGGCAAATCGTTTTCATCCACACTAATACTTCCATAATTTGTTTTCTTTCCTGTAGCAAGGGCTGAGGCAGCTCCTGCAGAATCGGTGCGGTAGTTATCTTTTGCCTTCGTTTTTTGCAAACCAACAAAAGGCATTTGATCTATATACAATCGATCGTTATTGGCAGTCATAGCAGCAAATATATGGCTAAGACCCATACCATCACCTATCAAAAGAATAACATTTTTAATTTGGGCGTTTGGATCCGCAACGGCTTTAACATCATCTACAATATGCTGTTTTTGTGCAACATATACAATGCCACCTTTTTCCGATTTATAATTTCCATCATGGTAAGTGCTTTGCTGACTGAAGCCAATAAGGGTTATAAAAAGACTAAGTATTAAAAAAAAGTTCTTCATTGATTCGTATTTTTTATGAGGCAAATATAAACCAATAACAGCAAAGCAAGAAAACTAAAATGTTATCAAATGTTTATCAAATTAAAAAATCTAAATTAATCTGTGTCACTAATCAATTCAATATTGAATGGTTATAAAATTAAATTTATTGCAGTTTGGCCACAGCTTCAAAAATAACATCAGTCATTTCCTTAAACTCTTCCTCTTTGTATAGTCGAGAAAGAAAAATGATTTTCCCTTTTTCATCGATGATAATATTACGCGTTACACCAGCCTTAAGATCAGCATAAAGTCCAAAAATATCAGCAGCAGGATCCAACGCCAGAGGATAAGTGATCTTCATTTGTTTCTGAAATTTAAGAGCAATATCCAATGGTTCGTCTCGATCTACTCCTATCAAAACAAATTTTTCACCTTTTAATTTTTCCCAAATATCCTTCTCTATAAAAGGCATTTCCTTTCTACAAACTCCACACCAACTAGCCGTAAATTGAAGCATAACTATTTTTCCACGATTTTCTGAAAGTTGGAAGCTTGCACCATTGGTTAATTTGGCACTAAAGTCAGGAGCATTATCTCCAACTTTTACTAAAAAGCCATAATCATCAATAGTTTGAGCTGTTAAAAACAACGGAAATGATAAAAAGAAAGTAATTAAGATTATAATTCGGTTATTCATGATTTGTATTTTAAGCAGCAAATTTAATGATTTGTTTAAGTGGTTAAATCCTTTATAACATGAATTTAACATAATTTTTATTTGAAGGATTATGTAAATTTGCATTAAATAATAGCATTAAAATGAAAAAGACGTGTTCGTTAAATGGGAAAAAAATACATTATCAAATAAATGGACGCGGCCAAACTCTTGTATTAATACATGGTTATCTCGAATCACTGTTGATGTGGGAAGAACATCAACGTGTTCTATCATCTAAATATCAAGTAATTAGCATTGATATGCCGGGTCATGGAAAAACGGATTATTTTTTTGATGTTCATACAATGACATTTATGGCTGACGTTATTTATGAAGTTTTAAGAAATGAAAAAATCGAAAAATGCGTGATGATTGGTCATTCTATGGGCGGTTATACTACACTTGCATTTGCATCGAAATACAACAAAATGCTCCTAGGTTTTGGATTATTTCATTCACATGCAAAAGCAGATGATGCCGAAGCAAAGCGAAATAGAGAAAGAACAATTGAATTAATAAATCAAGATAAAGGTCACTTTATTTATCATTTTATTCCAACGCTATATGCGCCTGAAAATGTAGAAAAATTCGCCAAACAAATTGATAATCAGATTAATTTGGCAAATGCCATGGGAAAAAAGAGTGTAATTGCAGCAATGGAAGGAATTAAAGAAAGAGATTCTTCGCTTGATATTCTTATCGAATCTAAAAATCCTGTTTTATTCATTTTAGGCAAGCAAGATGTTAGAATTCCACTAGAATCAGCATTGGCACAAGCAGCTTTGCCTAAAAACTCTTTGGTCTTAATTCTTGGAAATTCAGGCCATATGGGCTGGCTTGAAGAGAAAGAAAAAACCATTGTTACTATTGATGGATTTATGCAAATGTGCTCTAATAACAGCTAAAACATTTTTTGAAAAAAAAAACAAACTGCTTAATTGTGTTTTATAAAATTGCTTCCTTTATCTTTGATGAAGGAAGCAATTTTAATTTAAAAATATGTCGGAGTTTACAAATTCAAAAGAAGATCGCATTAAAATCCTAAACCATTATATGGTTGGAATTATTGAAGGTAAAAGCGGTGCAAAATTAGTTAACGACTTACGTTTAAAAGCTGAAAACTTTCTGCCAATTGATGTATTAGGTGTTTTTGATTTGCTATTTGATACGAAATTTGACCTTCAGCAAATAAAATTTACTTCTAATAAACTATTTAATATTTTATACAAATCATTAAAAGCGTATCCAAGAATTAAACCTCCAAAAAATAGTTTTATCGATTGTTTAATAAAGGATAATGCTAAAATTGCGCAAGCTTTAAAAAAAATTAAGCCTTTTATTAAACAAATAAATCTAAACATTGATGAAAATATATTAGTAACACTTAATGCTCATTTTCTTGAACTTCAAAAACTTAGTTTGCATTATACCGCAAAAGAGAATATTCTATTTCCAGTACTTGAATCGCAATGGGCTGAGCACGAATGCCTTAAATTAATGTGGTCGTTTCACGATGATATCCGTCAAAACTTAAAGAAAATTATTGCATTATTGAACTCTGAAAGTTTCGATTTAAAAGCGTTCAACAATCTGGCAGGTTTGCTTTTCTTCAATATCAGCACAATTATTTTCCGGGAAGAACGAATCCTCTTTCCAATAATGATTGAAACGCTTAGTCCTTCACTTATGGACGAAATGCTTTTAGAGCTTTATGAAATAAAACTTCCTTTTGTAAAAGTAAACAAACCCAAATTGAAGCTTAAAAAGGGAGTCGATAATATTGGCGAATCGATTATCAATTTTTCTACCGGACAAATTAATGTGGAACAGATAGAAATGATTTTTAATCACTTGCCTGTGGATATTACATTTGTCGATGAAAATGAAAAAGTACGTTTTTTTCTACTCCGAAACATCGCATATTTCCCAGAACAGCATCGATAATTGGTCGTGAAGTGCAAAACTGCCATCCTCCTGAAAGCGTGGATGTTGTCAATCGCATTATCGAATCCTTTAAAAAAGGTGAAAAAGATAAAGCCAGTTTTTGGTTAAACATAGGAGCAAAATTTGTGCTTATTCAGTATTTTGCTGTTCGCGACAAAGCAAATAATTACCGCGGAGTTATAGAAGTTTCGCAAGAAATATCAGAAATACAAAGTATTACAGGTGAAAAAAAGTTGCTTGATTGGTAAATTTCTGCAAATAAAATATTTTATAAATAATCTGACATAAAAAAATTTAACAATGGAAAATAACGAATTCGAAAAAGGGACTAAATTCTCGTTCAACAATAGTATTGCTTATGCTGATAAAGCAGTAGTTAGCAAGCATATACTTAAAAAAGAATCTGGCAATATTTCGCTTTTTGCATTCGACAAAGGCGAAGGTTTGAGCGAACATACAGCTCCTTTTGATGCTTTAGTTTATATCGTTGATGGAACAGCAGATATTATTATCGATGGAAAATCACATATTTTATCAGCGAACGAAACTATAATTATGCCTGCCAATATTTCACACGCTTTAAAAGCAGTGGAAAAATTTAAAATGGTACTTACAATGATTAAAAAGTAGTAAAAGATCAACTGTTTTTAATTATCCAATTATTTTATCAAGGTTTTGAAACTATTCAAAGCCTTTATATCCGCATGAGTATTGCTAAATATCTGACAGTAATCTAATGACTGAAAATATAGTCGTTTATACAAATGACTGTTTTGCGATTAGTAATCCGATAACTTGTGGATTTATGGAAAACCTTTTTTTATTGGATAAATATTTATCTTTGGGTTGTATAAAATAAATAATTTGGTGAAATCTAATTATATGTACCCAACTGGAATGTATTTATGTATGTAGCATTAACGAATATACAATCTAAAGGTCAGCAAAATAACACTAACTTAAACATTAATAATTATGCAGAACAAAAGACTTAACATAATCATGCTTATTTCAGCAATTCTATTGCTCATACCATTAATAGCGATGCAATTCACAGATGAAGTAAATTGGAATCTATTAGATTTTGTCGTTGCAGGAGCTCTATTGCTAGGTACTGGACTAATTTGTGATTTTGCACTTAGGAAAATAAACAAAATCAAGTACCGAATCGCAGTCTGCGTAGCTGTTCTGGTTGTGCTCATGCTCATATGGGCAGAACTTGCGGTCGGCATTTTCGGGTCACCATTTGCAGGAAGCTAAAAAGTGAATTTACACACAAACGAACCTAATTAATTTAAACACCAACAGATGAAAAAACTAATTAGCAAGTGAAAAAAATAGCGGTTTTAATAATCTCCTTATTTCTTACTAACGGACCTATCTTCGGACAATCAAATCCTTTTGAAAAAATAAGTTTTGTTTTAGGCGATTGGACTGGAACAGGCGCTGGTTTTGGAAATGAAAAATCCAAAATAGAATCTAGTTTCAATTTTGTAATGGATGGAAAATATATTGAAGTTAACAACGAAGGGTTTATTAATCAGTATGTTCTGAATGATTCTCTATCGAATAATTCATTATTGGTTTTTGAATCCGAAATAATAGAAAACTTTGTAGCTGGCGGAAAAGTTTGCTGGACTATAAAGAAAATCAAATAGAAACTGCTTTCAATGTTTCTTTTCCAAGCAAAGAATATTCTTGTTTTGGAATAAACAACTTAATTAAAAAAGAGATAGTTATGAATGATACAACTCCAAAAGTTACAGGTATTGGTGGAATTTTCTTTTTTTCGAATAATCCAAACGAAATAAAAGAATGGTATAGCAAAAACTTAGGTCTTGAAACTAATAAATGGGGCTCAAGCTTTGAATTTAGAAATGCCAATCGACCTGACGAGATTAATTATCTTCAATGGAGCCCTTTCAAAAATGGCAGTGAATATTTTGCGCCATCCAAAAAAGAGTTTATGATAAACTATCGAGTTCAAAATATTGAAGAACTCGCAAAAAAGTTAAAAGAAAATGGCGTTATCATTGTTGATGAAATTGAAACTTACGAATATGGAAAATTTGTTCACATTATGGATTCTGAAGGAAATAAATTAGAACTTTGGGAACCCATTGATAGCGTATTTACAGAAATGGGTGGAAAAACAACCAAGTAAAACAATGAATGGCGAGAATAACAGAAGCTTCGGGCTTTGCTTATATTTAAACATATTTTCGATTAGAAAGCTTATCCTATTTTTGTTCTTCATCAATATTCATACACTTGCTTATAGTCAGGTTATTAAAGGTAGAATTTTCGACAAGCAAACGAATGAAGTCGTAATGTTTGCAACCGTATATTTCAACGGAACATTTGTTGGAACTTGTTCGAACGAGCAAGGAAGATTTGAGTTGGATATCTCAAAAAACAAATCCATGCCATTAACAATAAGCGCTGTAGGTTATTATTCTACAACGCTAAACAACTTTTCGCCAAAAGAAATATCAAACATTTATTTAATGCCCAAGCTATTTGATTTAAAAGAAGTAGAAGTAAGTGATAAATCATTAGTAAGGAAAAGAAAGGCAAATTTAAAATTGTTTAAAGATGAATTTCTTGGTACTACAACAAATGCGAATCAATGTGAAATAATAAATGAAAACGATATCAGTTTTGACTATCAGGCTGATATTGATACTCTAAAAGCCTTTGCTTCAAAACCAATAATTATTCATAACCAGGCTTTGGGTTATAAAATCACTTATTATCTTGATAAATTTGAGTATTATAAAAAGAGTGAAAGCGTATATTTCTATGGGAATATTATCTTTAACGAGGATATAATTAGTGATGAAACTCAAAAAGAATATTACGAAAGAAAAAGAAGTTTCGCCTATCAAGGTTCGAGAATGCATTTTTTTAGGATGCTTTGGACAGATAATTTGAAGAAAACTGAATTTATTATCAAAAATTCGCAAAGGACAGTTCTTAAATACAAAAACATTGTTGTTCAAGAGGCCAATGATATCAAATTTCTTAGCTATGAAAAATATATCGAAATAGGTTTTAACACTAGTTTGAGTTATATTATTTTTCGTAAAAGGCAGGTATATTTTGATAAAAATGGCTATTTTGATCCCTCAGGAATAATATGGAAAGGAGAGATGGGAAACCAGCGTATTGCCGATTGGCTGCCTTATGAATATTATATCGAATAATTAAAAAAATCATGGATATAAACTTTCGTGCACTAAGAGTTCAACAATGCTCGAACCAATATGTGTAGAAAAAAAGATTGATAAATGAAAGTAGATGCTATAATCTGGGACTATGATGGAACTTTAGTAAACTCCGTACCTAAAAACATTGATATTACTAAACAAATTCTTTCAGTAGTCGCTCCTCGATTGATTGGAAAAAATCTACCAGACTCTTTAAAAAGCGAGAAAAAATATCACATAGCTAACCATAAATCTAAAAATTGGCAAGACTTATATATAAATTTTTATGGCCTAACTGATAGTGAAATGATTAAAGCCGGAGCTTTATGGACTGAATACCAATTAAAAAACTCAACTCCGGTCGAATTATTTTCCGGAATTATTCAAACTATAAATCAAATCTATGTACCACAAGGAATCTGTTCTCAAAATTCCTCTGAAAATATATTTCGAATATTAGAAAAAAACAATTTGGCTCATAAATTTAAATCGATAATTGGATACGATGATATTCCAAATAATGAGCAAAAACCATCAGCTTATAGCGGAATTAAATGTCTGGAGCAGATATTTGGCACAACAAAAAACAGAACTATAGTATATATTGGCGACCACGAAGGCGATGTGGAATTTGCAAGAAACATAGAAAAAGAATTATGTGCGAACAACAGAGTTATTTCTATTGCAGCAAAATATAGCGGAGCGGAAACAAAATCGTGGTTATATAAACCTGATTTTGAAATTATTACGCCATATGATTTATTGAAAATAATATAAATTTCCTTTATAAAGAAAATGAAGTGTCTTTTGGTTTTGAAATAAAAAAGAATTATTTTTACATAATTCTAACTTAAGACAACAGCCAATTTTCACTCAATTTTTTTTGAGTAGAATATTGATGCAGCAATTAAAATTTTTAATTAAACTAAACTTTTTTGATATGAAACACTTTTTTATATTGCTTTCAATTATAATATCCATTCCGGTTTTCAGCCAGGGCTTTATTAAAGGAATTGATGGTGATGATTTAGGTCTGATTTTTGCTAGACCTTGTGTAATTACCTTGGTTTCAGGAGATGAAGTGACCGGAAAACTTAGCGGTGCTGTTATTATTAATGGTTATCTCGACAAAATAGTATTGAAAAAAGACAATGGCGAAAAGTTAAAACTTAAACCCGAAGATATTACGCGCTTAGCAATAAAAGCCTCTAAATTAGCAAAACTAACCATGATTGCAGAGTCTATGTCTTCGATTAAAGAAATAACAAAAACAGACTTTGATGAAATTGTAAATCGCGAATACATTATTTTTGAAACCGCTATGAGAAGTAATAATGCAGGTAAATTAAGACTTATGCAGTTACTAAATCCCGGTTTCGACAGTCAGATAAAAGTGTTTGCCGACCCAAATGCCAAAGAAACTCAAGGTATTGGAATTCAAGGTATAAAATTTACCGGAGGAGAAGATAAATCCTATTTATTTGTAGAAAATGGTGATAAAGCGATACTCGTAAAAAAGCGAACTTATAAGAAAGACTTTCAAGAACTTTATCAGAATTGTCCAATGATGTTAAAGGTATTTGAAGGAGAAAAAATTAAATGGGATGATGCAGCCGGACATGTTTTTGTTTATGACCAAAGTTGTAAATAACTAGAAAGCTAACAGATGGAAGAAGCAAATTCAGATGTAATTGTAGAAGAAATTTTTAAAGTATCAATTAATAAAGTTTGGCTAGCAATAACGGATCATAGCCAAATGATTAAATGGTATTTCGAAAATATTAAAGCATTTGAACCTAAAGTTGGATTCGAAACTCAATTTAGCGTTCAAAGCACCAATAGAAGTTTTCTCCATCAATGGAAATTATTGGAAGTAATAGCTCCAAAAAAAATAACTTATTCGTGGCAATATCCTGATATTGAAGGATATTCAACCGTTTGCTTCGAATTATTTGAAGCGGAAAATCAAACCAGACTAAAGCTTACTGTAAAAGGACTTGAAAGCTTCCCTCAAGATATTCCGGAATTTACCAGAGAAAGTTGCACTGCAGGTTGGAATTATTTTATAAAACTTAGGTTGAAGGATTTTATTGAATCGTGTTAAGTCGGAAATATTAAGTACCCAAGAAAATTAAAAGCAAATTTCTGATATGGCAATTGCCATATCAGAAATTCGAAATCTTATCATAATCCTTATTAATTAATATAAACTTATTTGCGTTCTTCTTTTTACAAGTATTTCAGGTTTATCCTCAAAAACACTTACTAATCCGGTTACAGTTAAATGCCTGTTAGTGAAGTATCTTACAGGATCCCAGCTAAATCTTTGTGCATCTCCCGATTCAAGTATTATCGTAAAATCCTGATAAGGATAAGGGCCGCCAAAATATAAGTAGTATTCTCCAGTTTCGAGTGAATAATAAACCTCTGAAACCCTGCCGTAAATTCTTGCCACTTCACCAATATAATTATAAGAATCATAAGCAGATACAGTATTAATTCTATATCCATAAGGATAGTACCAAAGGTTGAAATCAGGATACCATTGCCTGTAATTTCTATACATATTTACATTCCAGTAAATATCAATTACTCTTGGCCTATTGTAAGGATTATGAACTCTTCTATAATCCAATGTTTGATAAGTATAATGCACCTTAGGAGCTATTCTTTTTACCCGATGTGATAAATTACCCGAGTATGCTTTTCTTGCTGTAGCATGACTTACATCTGTTTTAGGAGAGTACTCCCGACTATTAACATCTCTTGATGAATTAGTTCTTGGAGCATTCACTCTTGTAGATACAGACTTTCCTCCAGAGCGATTACTAGATTCCGAGTTGACTTGACGTGATGCACCAGACCTGTTTGCATCGCTGTTTGTTCGGGTTTTTGTGTCAGTCCTTTTTTGAGGGCTGGACAAGGCGCTACTTCTTGATTGGCTGCTTCTTGTAACAGCCGAATTTGAAGAATTTTTTGTATTTCTATCAGCAGAAGACCTTGTAGCAGAACTTGTTGTTCTGTTTGCGCTACTCCTTGAAGCGGAAGGCAACTTAGCCACTCTTGCTTTAGAAGATTTGTCGCTTTTTGTGCTTACCGATGTATTTGTAGTTTTTCTATCTTTTGTCTTCTTTGATTCTTCTACATTTTGTGCTTCCACTGTGAAAGCCAAAAATAACATTGCTAAAATAATGCTTAAGTTTTTCATGACATTTCTTTTTAGGTTAATAAATTTATTAACTCATATCCAAATTCTTTGCCAAAAAAATATTTAGCATTTCAAATTATATGATAATTCAATTTAACAAATTGTAATACAGCATACTATAATTAAATAAAAAATGTGATGATGCTTTATAATTGCATCATCACATTTTTTCAACTCTTTGAAATATTAATTTAAGCCTTTTCCTTTATAAAATTCATAGCCCAAACAATAATAGCTCCTATAATTGCAGACATTATGGTAAAAATCAATATATCAACAACAACAGGCATAAAACTATTAAACATAGTACTCATTGAATAGAAACTAAGATCCATATTTAAGCCAAATAGTATTCCAATAATTCCTCCAACTTTAGCACCATCTACTAAACTTTTGGAATTTGACCAGATTAAAATCTGTGCAAATAAAAATCCCATGGCTAAATTTGCTACTATCAAAGCCCACCAAATCATGTCCTCTTCTGCCCTGTTAAGACTTGCGTCATAATTAGATTGCATAAAATCAGCTAAAAACACTCCGTAAATTAACCATCCTAAAAAGAAAAAGGCAATACCTCCGGCAATACCTCCAAGCAAAAATTTGTTTGTTTTCATTTTATTGATTTTAAATTATTAAATTTATTTAACTGGAATTTAGGCCTTTAGGCCGTTATTTAATTCCATAACAAGTTCAAACATACAGTAACTATATCAGATATCAAAATAATTTATTATCATTTGGCTGCAATTTAAATTTCCTTAACATATCTAAACACTTTCTATTTATCATACATAAATTGATCTTTCGTAATTTAGCATGGAATAAATAAAACTATCTAATGATAAACAATCAACCATCTATTTTACTTTTTGATGGAGTGTGCAATTTATGAAATCGTACTGTACAAATTTTAATCAAAATAGATACAAAATATTCGGAAAAAGAGAAAGTTGTATGATACCT
>CAZTST010000104.1:0-12784 GCA_964616585.1 uncultured Draconibacterium sp. | reverse complement strand
TAGTTCATTAGGCAATTTTAGTGGCTTACCTGATTTTGGTAAATTTGTTTTGTCGCTAAATATGTTATTAGGCCGACTAGAAATTTTCGGAATTATCTCATTATTTTTTATAAAATCTTGGTAAAATTCTAAAAAATCCAAAAAACCATAATTCTAAAACGCATAGCTAACGCCTACCATCGCTCCAAATCCTTTAACAGGATAATTATACCAAGGCTGATAATTTTGTACCAAGAGGTTGTTTAAGTTAACAAATGCGCTTAAATTTTTATTGAAATTATATTTGCCTCCGGCACTCAAATCGAACCAAGAATCAATTTCATGCTGCTCCTGCCCTACTTTTGCCCATACCTTTGATTGTCCTTTTAGTGCCATACTTAGCTTCAAATTATCGAATAGCCAATAATCTACTGATAATTGTCCGCTCCAAGCAGGTTTATACCATGCTTCTGCTTCTTTGGCCATTGTATATTCCTGATAAACAACTTGTAAACCCATCAAAACTTCACCTATACCAATATTAATATCACCACCTAATTGAATCAAATCAGCATCATCATAAAGCAAAGAAAACTGATTATTAAAAACAACATTTGTATCGCCGATAAAGAAAATGGCATTTTTCAAACTCTCAGTACTTCCCCACAAATGAATATCTGCTATGCCTGCAACACTTGCCATTATCCCGCCTTTTAAACGATTTGTGCGGCTACTGTAATTTAATGGAAGAAAAGCTGATACAAAAGGATTTTCACGGCTTAAAGAATAATACGAATGACTAATCAAGCCGCCATCAAACTGCGCATAAATATCAAGTACGTTTTTAATTACATTTACATTAAGCAAAATATCAGGATATATTTTTCCCGTAGAAGTTGAATCTAGCCCAACACTAACAAGACCTCCAACTTTAAAATCAAATCTGTCGAATTGCAGTTTGTAATACAATGATAAATCGAATTTACCGTGAAAAAACTGCTGTGGAGAATACAATATCGCATTAATAGGATTATCCTTCAAGGGTTGACTTGTCTCTTCCCAATTGGTTATGACAATTTCTGTCTCCGATTTTATTCCGACAAATTGATTCTTTATTCCTAAAAAATCAGTTGGTCGCTGATAATTTCCTCTAATATTAATCAGGCTTTCTTTATTTTTAAATTTATCCCAAAAATATCTATAAGAGCCATCAACTTTAAAATTTTCTTTATTCTTATCCTTTGTACTGTATAAATTAAACTTAATTCCAGCATCGGAAAAAACCTGAGCTGATAAAGTATCAAAATCGGGTGGTGTTACATAATTTACAAGAAAATCATCCGGATGAAATCCATAATAATAAAAAGCATCGCGCTGATAAAAACCGGAAACCCAAAGCGCATTTTTTGTTCCGGTTTTCTTACTCCAAATTTCCGCTCCACTTTTGCTAAAACCTGAATAAGCATAATCTTTTACTGTTGCCTTACTCGACAAATGTTTAGCGTGTATTCCAATGGTAATATTTTTGTCTAATTTTCCATTTAAAAATAATTCGGCATAAGGTGTTGTGTATAAACCAATTCCTGCTTTTAAAACATTTTGATTATACTTTGGATCTTTCGGTCTGATATACTTTGCCGCTTGTAATTCTTCCAATTCAAATGTGGTTGAAATTAATTTAGGATTGGTATAATATTCCAGCTTAAATTTGGTGTTAGTGTTTTCCTCGCTTGCCGGGAAATTATTAATTTTTTGAGCTTTTGAAATAGTCGGGCTATATGGAGCTATAACTGTAACTTCCTCTTTGGTAATTGTTTGTCCGATTGCAGCAAATTCTAAACTAAGAAATAAGCCTGCCAGCATTACAGATTTCAAAATTCTAATATTGTACATAATCTCTTATATTATAGTAATTTACTTTAATCATTTATACGTATTGTATCAGCAGCGCTAATTTTGTTCTTTTTCAATGATTCTTCCAAATATTCTATCTCCAGAATTGCCTGTTTCTTTTGCATTGCTATATTGACTAATTCAGTATTTGTTTGATTATCAATAATGCTTTGAAGCGTATGTTTTGCCTGAAACGTATTACCGTATTTCACATAAATATCGGCCAAAAGAATAAAACCTTTTGCAATCCAATAATCGTATGAACCATAATCCTTTATCAATTCAAAAATCATTTTTTCAGCTAATTTATAATCGCTCATTTGAAATTGAATTAAGGCCAAATAATATTTCGCTTCTGCCGAAGAATTTCCTTCTAACAATCCTTCTACTATTTTATATTCGCGCTGTGCCAATGCAATTTGATTTGTTTCGAAAGCTGCTTTTGCCATATATAAATGTGCCAGTTTATAGCTCTGCTCGTTTGCTTCGAGCGAACGAAGTATTTCCTGAGCAACCAGAATAGTGGAGTCGTTTATATTTAGCTGATGATAACTCTCGAGCTGACCTTCGCGTGCAATAATTCTATTTTTTTCGCTTGATGCTATTTTATAAAGTCGCGTATAAGATTTCAGCGCCTCTTTAAATTGCTTTTCGTTTCGATAAATAAAAGCTAATTTTGATAAAGCGCTTTCGTAAAACACTGATTTTGTGTTTTTTACAACATTTTTGTAATCATCAGCTGCCTGACCAATCATATTGGTTTTAAGTAAACATTCGGCACGATAAAAGTGTGCACTGGAAGCAAAAGCGCCTTCAGGAAATTTCTGAAGGTAATTTGAGAAACCGGGAACAGCTGCTTTGCAATCGCCTTTCATATACACATTTTCAGAAGCGCGATACATTATAGAATCCTGATCCGAACTGCTAACTCGTGCATTAGGCAAATCCTGAACATAAACAAAGAACTCATCAACTGTATTGGATTCTACATAAATATTCCGAATAATCACCAATGCTTCTTTCGATTCCTGTGTGCCGGAATATCTTTCAACTACCATTTTTAAATTGCGTAAAGCTTCGCTCCTATTATCGAGATTATAATATGCCAATCCTGTTTTAAGCAATGCTGTACTATAAAAAGGGCTGTTTGGAAATCTCTGAATGAGCTTGTTAAATGTTTGAATTGCTTCCGATTCTTTACTCGTCAACAAATAAGTTGTGGCCAATTCAGCTAAGGCATCATCGCTTAAATCAAAATCGCGGCCGGTTTCACTAAAAGCTCTTAAAACCTTAATTTTTTCAGAAAGATTTCCATTTCCACCATAAGCTTGTGCTTTTTGATAAACGGCATAGGGCAAATAATTTGGGCTGATTTTTTCTGCTTTTTCGTAATTAATAATGGCCTGATTAAAATCTTTCTTGATAAAATAAATATCAGCTATGCGTAAATAAGCATCCAAAAGTTGAGCTTCTCCAAGTGTTTCGTTTTGAGCATATTGAATAAAATAGAGCTTTGCTTTTTCAAGATTATCCAATTCAAAATAAGCATATGCTAAATTATAATCAATTAACTTATAGTTATCTAACTGGCGCGAAAAACCATTTTGCTTTAATTCTTCAAGAATCTGGATTACCATTTGGTAATTCTGAGTCTGGTAATAAGTTTCTGCCAACCAATATTGCGCTTTTATTCTCGTCAATTTATCGTAATTATAATTTGTCGATTTTTTTAAAAGCTCAAGTGCCGACGAATAATCGCGTTCGCGAAACAATTCTATAGCACGATTGTAAGTAATCTTTTGATAAGCTGCCAATAATTGATTATTCTTATTTGGAATTTGTTCGATTTCTTCCAACGCACCCTTATAATTTTTTGCCGACAAAAACAGATTAACCAAATATTCGTTAGCGTTGCTAAGTCGGTCGGAATCAGAATAATTGGTCATAAATTCCAAAAGTGCTTTAATGGCTTTATTGTATGGGTCGTTGCTTAATTCGTAAGAAATTTTAGCAAAATTAAACATAGCATCTTCCTGAATATTTCTATCATAAGGAAGTTGATAAGCACTATAAAATGCTTCGCCTGCAAATTGTTTTTGACCCATTTGTAAATAACAGGCTCCTACATTATAAAATGCATTTTGACTTAATGCATCGTCTTGCATTTTCACTTTTTCGAAATAGCGAATGGCCTGCTGAAATTCCTTACTCTTCATATAGGCAAAAGCCAGCTGATAATAATCGGCAGGTGTAAAATCGCTTCCGGTAGCTTGACGATAATATTCTAAATATTCGATTGCTGCAGAATATTCTTCGATCTTGAACAAGGAAATTCCCAATATTTGAGCCATTTCAAGCTTTCTTTTATCACTAACATTATTATACAAATCCTTTGCATCTTTAGCAACTTGTTGATATTGTTCTTGTTGAAAAGCAATTTGTGCAATATAATACGGAACAATATCTTTAAACATTGGGTTGTTTTCTATCTGCTTAAACGCCTTTAAAGCTGTAGTATAATTTTTTTCCTGATAAGCAATATGACCATAATAATAAGTCGCCGAAGGTGCGTATTTAGATTTGCTATCTTTTAATTTGTATAGATAAATATTAGCCTTATCAAATTGATTATCTATAAAATAACTATATCCAAGACGGAAATTAAATTTGTCTTTATCGGATTGATTTAGCCCTGATATTTGAATTGATTCGTAAAGAGGAATAGCCTGTTTAAAATGATTATGTTCAAACTGATAATCTGCCAAAAGGAGGTCAAGCTTTGCCATTTGGCTATATACAGGATAATTCTTCTTAAATTTTTCAGCCTGAAAAAACGCATCTTTGTTGTCTAATTTTAAGGCTGTTAAGGCAGAATAAAAATCAACCTCGCGTTTTAAGGCATTGTTTAGAGGATTTGTTTGTAACGCGCTTAGAATTTGCTGCGCCGCAATAAATCGGTTATTTTTATATAATTCCATCGCATACTGAAAATCATTTTGAGGATCAGATTTCAGTTGATTTGATTGAGCCAAAAGTGAAACTTGAAAACTCGATAATACAAAAAGTAGAACGAAAAAAAATATACTAATGCCTTTATGCATAATCAATAAAATTAGATGTTTAGCAAAATTACCAACAATAAAGAGCATATGAATTTTCATCCGCCCGTTTATAATAACATACCATTGTTAATAAAACGACAGAATGCTGAAAATCGTTTATTTTAATAAAAAAAGATGTAAAAACCGATTTGGTTATATAAGTTGAATAGTACTAATTTCTATCCAACCAATGCTTCCGTTAGCAATTTTAATTTCGCACCAAAGTCCAACTTTGTCAATTATATGAATTTTAGTGCCTTCGTGAATTACAAACAAATCTACACCATTTGGGTTTGGTGAGCTTTTTACTGTAACCGATGGGCTAAAAACAATTGCTTGGGCTTGCTCTATTTGACTTGTATGTTTTTTATAAGTTAAAAACATACTTGCGGCTGATAAGAAAAGAAAAATCAATCCAAAATAGAATCCGGTTTTTCGAATTAAGATTCTTTTTCCTAAGAAATAGAATAATATAAACAAGGCGAATATTGAAAATAAAACAAGCGATATTTTGGCCCAATTATCAACTGAATACATATTATACAAACCAATATACCACCGAATAAAAAACAATAAAGGCAAGGCTTCTATCTTATCCTGAATGCGCGTATTGGCAAGTTTTAGATTAAAAAGAACATTATCATTGCTTGGATCCAGTTTTAGGGCTTTTTCATAATAAAGAATAGCCGAAGGGATTTCGTTTTGCTTATAAAAAACATTTCCGAGGTTATAATATAGTTCTGCAGAATGATATCCTTTAGCCAAAACCTTTTGATATGTTAATCTAGCCGAATCATATTTAGCTTCGGCATAATATTGTTCAGCCTTAAGTATTTCTGTTCCAAAATTTTGCCCGAAAAGCAAAATTGGCAATTGCATTAAAACGATTACTATTCCCAACCCAAGTTTTTTCATCGATTACGCTATTTTAATTGACTTTCTATTTTACTAATTATCTGTAGCCCTTGCTTATATACCTTATCCATCACTACATTTTTATTTCCCGGCGCAAAACGGGCAAATTCACAATCGTTTAGTGTTTCAGTAAATTCACTAATCAACTCTTCGCTTACCTTTTTTACAACCAAATAATCGTGAACAGTTTCTACAGAAAGAACTGACAATCTGATATTAAACTTATCAGCAATATAGCCCCAAAGAGCCTGTGAAAATTCAACATAAAAATCCTGATCGTTTCCTTCTTTAAGAAAATCTTTGGCTTTCTTAAGGCGTTTTTTAGCCATTTTGGTGGCTTGCTTATTTTTCATCAGCCCTTCATTGCTGCGTTTCTTTATTTCTTTTCGCCAAATTATCACAATTAGCAAAACCAAAACAAGAGGCAATAATAATAAAACATAAAACAACATTGACGCAAAGAAATGATTTCCAATTAATTGTAGTTTATAAGGATATGAAATCAAATAACGAATATCTTCACCTATATATCGAATGTCTTCTTTATTTTCTCCGGCAAAAGTCATATTAGTACTCGAAGATAAATTGCCTTTTTCTACCTGTATTTGATAAGAATCGCTTGTTTTAAATTCGAAGCGCTTTGATTTAGGATTAAAAAAATTAAAGCTTGCAGACGGAATCTCGTAAGTTCCTGCGCTTCTTGGTATTAAAGTATATTCAAAGATTTTATACCCTGAAACACCAGAATTGCTTTTCTGTGTATTGGTCGAAATTTTAGGGTCGTAAACTTCAAAATCGGCCGGGAATTGCACTTTTAAATCAGGTATTAAATCAATATTTCCTGTTCCGTTAACAGTATATTTTACCGTAACAGCTTCGTTAGTTTTTAAGTTTGCCCGATCAATATTTGAGCTAATGTTAAATTCGCCAACAGCACCACTAAAATCCACCGGTTTACCTTGAGTTGGAAGTGGCAGAACCTCAACGCTAATTCTTTTTGAATTCAGCTTCTTTTCTATGCTTTGATATGCATTATTAAAAAACGGATCGTTGAAAAAACTATCAAAAAACGGATCGTTAGACTGAGTTCTTTTTTTGTTATTTGGAATCTTGGCTACACAACTCAGTTCCATTGGTGGAATTTCAAGAATTCCGGTTTTTTGAGCAAATAAAGCTTCGCGTTTTAAATCGGCAACAATATAATCTTTGCCGTTAACTTGTTGATTGTATTGTTTAAGTTGCTGATTATTATCTAATAAGTTAATCGACCAAAATCCGGGATATGAAGAAAGCTTATCAACCGATAAATTGGAAACCGGAACAAGTGTAAATATTTTATGTGTGAGAAGAATCTGTTCTCCCTGATAAACTTTTTTCTTATCGATAAAAACTTCGATAAAAAGCTGTTCATCGTCAACTTTAATAATATCAGGCGATTCTGTTGAAGATGTATTAGCAGCTGCACTTGAAGATTTATTGCCTTCAATTACTTCAATATTTTGAGATTTTGTAACATACTCATTTCCATCAATCTTACAATGTGCCGGAGCAATAGTATAATTCCCTTTAGTTTGCGCAAGTAGAATATAGCTGAATGAAATGTTAACGTTTTGCGATACTTTGCCATTAACAAATGAAATGCTTGAGTTTTGGGAGCGGTTTGGCCCACTCAAAACCTGAAAACCTTCAAAAGAAGGAGCCTGAAACTCTTCAATATCAGCGTTGGCTGAAAAAGTAACGCTAAATCGTTGTCCTTCAGATACTATGTTAGGTGCTTTAACAGAGAAGTTTACCTCTTGAGCCGACAGTAAAGAGCTAAACATTAATAAAAATATGCTAAGTATATGCAGCCGTCGATTCATTTTAATTTTTTTTATCAGTTTGCAAAAGTATTAAAACTAAGGATATAAGCTCTAATAATACTTATCTACCAGTCTTTTTCCTTTTTAATAACTCTAACATTTTCTTTTTTGTCTTTCTTTAGTTTTTCTAAAGTTTTTTTCTCATTATTCTTTAGTGCTTCCAACATCCGTTCTGCATCTTTTTTAGAAATCTGTTTCGATTGTTGGTCGTTCATTTGTTGTTCCGGTTTTCCCTGATCATTTGGATTATCCTGCTTATTCTGCTGATTTTGCTCTTGATCTTGCTTATCTTGTTGATCTTTTTCTTGATCCTGATCCTGCTTATTATCTTTTTTATCTTGATCTTTTTGTTGGTCCTGTTGATCTTTTTTGTCCTGTTTATCTTGATTTTGATCTTGATTTTGCTGTTGATTTTTCAGCATTTTTCGGGCATATTCCAAATTATATCTTGCATCTATATCAGAAGGATTGTTGCGCAAAGCCATTTTGTAAGCTTCTATACTTGGCTCGTATTGTTGTGCTTTTAGAAAAGAATTACCTAAATTGTAGTACGCCATAGCTTTTTGCTCTTTTGCCAAATCGGACTGACCTATTTTAGCAAAGATTTCAGCCGATTTTTCATAATCTTCTTGCTCATAAATAGCATCGGCCAAATTAAATGTTCCACTTAGAGAATTTGGATTTTTATCCAATGCTTTACGATAATCTAATTCGGCACCCGCAAAATCATCACTTTTATATGATTTATTTCCTTGTCGAACCAAAGTTTTATCGCTTTGTGCATTGGTAAAAGCAATAGAAAATAAAAAGATTATCAATAGTAAGTTTTTCATAATTTTTCTATTTTTCGAACAATTTAATTTTTCCTGCAAACCGACTTTTTCTTTCAAATATCAGGAGTTCAAGCACTAACAAAAACATGGCCAAAGCGATAAAATATTGAAACCTGTCTTCGTAATCGGAAAACATCTTTGTTTCGTAACGTTGTTTTTCCATTTTACTAATTTCCTCAAATACTTGGTTTAAACCAGCCGTTGTATTGTTAGCCCGTACATAGATTCCTTCACCAGCTGTTGCAACTTTTTGCAAGGTTAGCTCATCAAGTTTAGTAATAACGGTTTTTCCGGATATATCTTTTTTATAGCCCATTTGCTGACCGTTTCTAAACTCAGGAATCGGAGCTCCTTCGGGCAAACCGATACCAATTGTATAAACTTTTATTCCCTTTTCAATAGCATTTTCAGCAGCCGATATTGGATTATCATCATGATCTTCGCCATCGGTAATAATAACGATTGCTTTCTCGTGTTTATTATCGCTAAAAGCAGTTAAAGACAAATCTATTGCCTGCCCAATACTAGTTCCTTGTGTTGGAACAACTTCTGTATCAATAGTTGATAAAAATAATTTTGCCGCGCTATAATCAGAAGTAATAGGTAGCTGCATATAAGCTTTTCCTGCAAAAACAACGATGCCAATTCTATCGCCTTCAAGCTTATCAATTAATTGAGAAATTGCGCGTTTTGCTCTTTCCAAACGATTTGGTTTAATATCTTCGGCCAACATGCTGTTTGAAACATCAAGAGCAATAACCAAATCAACACCTTTACGTTCGACTTCTTCTAATTTCGAACCAATTTGAGGATTTGCCAATCCTAAAATCAAGAAGAAATAAGCCATACTTAGCAAAATGAATTTTATCCAAAGCTTGAATTTTGAGCGATTTGGCATTAATGCTTGAATTAATTTCGCATCGCCCAATTGTTTGATATTCCTTTTTCTCCTTAAAATCATAACCCAAAAGAGTATGAAAAACATTGGAATCAGACTCCAGGCATATAAATAATTAATCTCTTCAAAACGAAACATTTCCATATTATAAACGCTTTAAGGAATGGTTTTTAAATAGAAGTATTTCAAAAACATCAACATAAGAAAAAAGAAAAATACCCATAATGCATAAGGTTTGAATTCTTCAGTTTTTTGACTAAAAACAGTAACATCGATTTTTGATTTTTCCAATTCATCAATTTGGGCATAAATTTCCTGTAACTTTTTATTACTTGTTGCCCTGAAATATTTACCATCTGTTGTGGCAGCAATTTGCATTAATAAAGGCTCATCTATTTTTACTTCCATTGGTCGTAATTCAATACCAAAAGGTGTTTGAACGGGGTAAGGTGCTGTACCAATGGTTCCTACGCCAATTGTGTAAACTCTGATATTATACATTTTTGCAATCTCAGCGGCTGATGAAGCATCGAGTGAGCCCATATTACTGATACCATCGGTAAGCAAAATAATGACTTTACTAACAGCCTGACTATCTTTTAATCGAGCTATAGCTGTTGCCAAGCCATCGCCAATTGCAGTTCCGTCTTCTATCATTCCGCTTTTTACCTCTGAAAATAGTGAGATTAATACCTGATGATCTGTTGTAAGAGGACATTGGGTAAATGCTTCGCCTGAAAATATTACCAAACCTATTCTATCGTTGGGTCGTCCTTTAATAAACTCACTGGCAACTTTTTTAGAAGCTTCTAAACGATCGGGTTTTAAATCTTGTGCCAGCATACTTCCTGATACATCTATTGCCATTACTATATCAATACCCTTAACCGATACATTTTGCTGTTTAGCAGTACTTTGCGGTCTGGTCATGGCAATGATCAGTAATGTAAGAATAATCATTTTTAAAATAAAAGGCGAATGAATCAATCGTTGCCGAATAGTTTTTGGTACACCTTTAAATCTATTTAAAGCTGAGTAATTAAGCTGAGCATAATTTTGTTTATGTTTAAACCAATACCATACAATCAAAACTGGAATTATAAGCAATAAGTAAAAGAATTTAGGATTTGCAAAATCAATATTATTCCACATTTAGAACCTCCTCTCCTACTTTTTCAACCTCAAACAATTTAGTTTCGTTCACAAAATCTATTCCATAGTTTAAACATGTATCATTTTCTAAAGCTGTTGGAATTGCTTTCGCAAATTTTACCAAATCGGCAAGCTCTAAACTGCCTCTCAATTTTTGCATTGCATCACCGTTAATGGAATACATTTTTAAACCATCAATAATCTCACGCGTAGTCATTTCAATAGCCATTACATCAAATCTCTCTTCGATATAAATACGAATAATATCCGTTAGTTCTGAGTAATAGTCTTTTACTCTTCCTGTTTGCCAAAGTTTTTTTAAACGCAATCGTGCAAAATTGTCGAGTGCCTTTTCGTGGGGAGGTGTTTTTGGTTCTTCCTTAAATTTAAAAAGAGGTTTTTTCTGACGTTTCCTGTAAAAATAAAACGCTGTAAAAATCAAAGCTCCTAAAGCCAGAATAAAAATTATCCATGGAAGAAATTCCATCAATGTATATGGCTCATTAAGAGGACCTACCAAAGGTTTAATTGGCTGAGTTGTATCTGCATCAACGGTAAAAACATTAATTAGATATGGATCGGAAACTATGATTTGAATAGCAGTATCTAATTCACCTTTATATCCAAATGAAAAAGCAGGCAATACAAAATAACCACTGTCAAAAGCTGTAACTTTTAGTTCCTGATAAAAACGAGTAATACCTTTATTGAATGATGTATCGATTTTTGATCTTTCAACTATTTCCAGATTCGAGCCGAGAGAATCTGGCAAAAAAGGAAAATAGCCTTGCTTATCAGTCGGAAATTGAAAATCGATATTTACTTTTACCTGTTCACCAATTAAAATAGCATTGGTATCGATAGTAACTCGCACTTCCTGACCAAACAAGGACAAGCTTAAAAATCCAAGAAATAAAAATGAAAAGAAACGTCTTATCATAATCGTCCCTCCCTTTTTTTAAACATTTTCATAAGTGGCACAACATAATCTTCGCCGGTTGATACTTCAGCCAAATCAACACCACTTTTCTTTACAATATCCCTCATCTTATTTGCAAAATATAATGAATTATTAGAAAAGTGATTACGTACTTCTTTGCTCGAAGTGTCTATCCAAATGCTTTCATCTGTTTCTGCATCTTTTAGTTGCAGCATACCCACATTTGGAAGAACAGATTCTCGCTCATCGCTCACGCGAATAGCAATTAAATCGTGTTTATTACTTGCTATTTTTAGTGCATCGGTATAATTATCGCACATAAAATCCGAAATTAAAAAAGCAGTACAACGCTTTTTAATAGCATTTGTTAAATACTTTAAAGCTTCTGCAATATTAGTGCCTTTGTTGTCGGCTTTAAAATCGACTAATTCGCGGATAATCCGCAAGATATGAGAGCTTCCTTTTTTGGGTGGAATAAATTTTTCAATCTTATCACTGAAAAAGATAACGCCAACTTTATCGTTATTTTGTATAGCTGAAAAAGCCAAGACTGCGGCAATTTCTGTAATTACATCAAGCTTAAAACTGGTATTTGTTCCGAAATTATTCGATCCGCTAATATCAATCAAAAGCATAACGGTTAGCTCACGCTCTTCTTCGAATATTTTGATATAAGGTTTATTGAATCGGGCAGTAACATTCCAGTCGATAGCGCGAACATCATCACCATATTGATATTCACGTACTTCGCTAAATGCCATTCCTCTTCCTTTAAAAACAGAATGATATTGCCCTGAAAAAACCTGACGGGATAAACCACGAGTTTTTATCTCGATTTTCCTTACTTTTTTGAATATCTCTTTTGCTGTCACAATATTGTTAGTTAATGATTGTGATTATTTATCTTATCACGAAAGATATAGTTTTAACTATTGCCGTTAATTTTGACTAAAATCTAGGGCACTTCAACAGTATTTAAAATATCATTGATAATGTCTTCTGTTGTAATACTTTCAGCTTCTGCTTCATAGGTAAGTCCTATTCTGTGTCGCAATACATCATGAGCAATAGCGCGAATATCTTCCGGAATAACATATCCTCTTCGTTTGATAAATGCAAAAGCTTTAGCCGCTAATGCCATACTTATACTCGCCCTTGGAGAACCACCAAAAGCAATAAATCCTTCTAGTTTTTTGAGATTATATTTAGCC
>CAZTST010000103.1:9505-12896 GCA_964616585.1 uncultured Draconibacterium sp. | reverse complement strand
AACATAGTGCAGGCAAAATTAAGAAGAAAACTGAAAGCATTCTAAAGCTTATTACTCAATATTTAATTTCCTGTTGAAACCTTCTTCAAGAGATAAAAATGTTTCAGTTCCTGTAACCTCTAAAATAGCTTGAATACGATAAACTAATATTCGTTTTAAATCCTCATTATTTTTGGCGTAAATCTTCAGCATATAAGAATACTTCCCGGTAATAGAATGACATTCTATTACTTCCGGTATTTCAACAATTTTTTGAAAAACCTCTTCGTGAGTTTTATCGCTGGTAAGATTTACCTGAATTCCGACAAACGCTAAGGTATTATATCCAAGTTTCTTTGCAGAAAGAATAAAATGAGAACCTATTAAAACTCCTGCCTCAAACATTTTTTGCACTCTTTGATGAACAGCCGAACCTGTAACACCACATTGTCGCGCGACCTCAACAAAAGGCACTCTTGCATCTGCACGCAGAATGCGTAAAATACGCTTATCCAAAATATCTAAATGAAAGTTTTCCATATAATTAAAAATAAAATATTTAGGTTTTTATCATATTTTGACAAATTTACTACTAATTTTTAATTATTTTGGCTATTCTACTTTCAATCTATCATTTCTATTGCTTTAAATGCTTTCAGTATGTACTTTTGTTAAGCAAATATTCGGAAATTCAATTAAAAGAAATAATCATGAGTAAGAAAAATTTTGACCCAGCAGCAAATATTCAAGCATTAAAACAATTTGGTGAATTTGGTGGTGTAAATCCTTCAATTACAGACTCTTCTACTTTTACATTTATGACCGCTAAAAAAATGCTGGATACATTTCATGGCGAAGGCGAAGGCTGTTTTTTATATGCCCGTCATTGGAATCCAAGCAATAAATTCTTAGCCGATGCGCTTGCCGCGATGGAAGGAACTGAAGCTGCATGGGTTACAGCGTCAGGCATGGGAGCAATTACAACCGTATTTCTACAATTATGTAATTCGAGCGATCATATTGTGAGTAGCATTACAACTTATGGCGGAACTTATGCCTTCCTGAAAAATTATCTTCCTAAATTTAATATCGATGTAACTTTTGTCGATATTACTGATTTAAAGGCAGTTGAAAAAGCAATCCGTCCAAATACGAAAATGGTTTATACCGAAACCATGACAAATCCTCTATTGCAGATTTCTGATATTCCTGCTTTATCAAAAATCACAAAAAAGCATGGAATCCAATTGGTTGTGGATAATACTTTTACTCCAATGATTTTCTCGCCTTTTTTGTTGGGCGCTGATATTATTGTTTACTCAATGACGAAATATATTAATGGCAAAAATGATGCAGTTGCAGGAGCTATTTGCGCATCAAATCAATTTGTTATGGATATTAGCGATGTGAATAATGGAACTGCTATGCTTTTAGGGCCAGCTTTAGATCCTTTGCGTTCATCAAGTATTTTAAAAAATCTTCACACACTTCATATCCGAATGAAACAGCACAGCAAAAATGCCATGTATCTTGCCGAGCGTTTCAAAGAAATCGGATTAAAATACAATTATCCCGGTATGCAAAAACATCCTCAACACCAACTAATGAAAAGCATGATGAATGAAGAATTTGGTTTTGGCGGAATGATTGCAATCGATATGGAAACGCCCGAAAGAGCAGCAATACTTATGGAATCGATGCAAAATAAAAACGTTGGTTATCATGCTGTTAGCTTAGGATATTTTAAAACATTATTTAGTAATTCAGGAAAAAGTACATCATCCGAAGTTCCGGAAGACGTTCAACAATCGATGGGAATGTCGCCGGGTTTGGTGCGTTTTTCAGTTGGATTGGATAATGATATTGAAGCAACTTATAGATTGATAAAAGAGAGTTTGGACGAATTATAGGCTTTTTACAAAAGCTAATTTATTTTTAGCGGAAGCATTTGTTTCCGCTTTTTTTGTGTCTGTTTTATAACAAGTGATAGGATGAATGCTCATTTAAGCAAACACCGATTCGTGCAATATATTCATCCTATCACTTTCACTAAGTTTAAATATTGAGTATGACCAAAATACCTGTATTGAGCATGGTCGAAATAAGGTTGTGATTTTTTGTTAATCTAGTTCTACTAAGGTGTTTTTTGATAAAATAAGGTTTTTGTAATAAACTATTTATAAGAAAATGAAAAAAGATCAAAATAAAACCTTATTTAAAAATTCAAGCCTTAGTGTCCAATGATGCTCTGAAATTTTCAACCTTATTTCGGTATTGCTCAATTCAAGCACTATTTTATTTCTATTATGATAAATATTTTTTGTATTTTTATTTCCATTTTCAGACTAAGTTAAACTTAAGTTTAGGAAGAAGAAATACATATCTCCTCATTTTGAAAAATATTTAGTGGGAATAAATTGAATTTTAATCTGAAATAAAGACGCAATAAACACAAAAAAAATGACGCGAATGGCAGGGATTATTTTAATGATAACAGGAATTATAATTTTTGTTATTGGAATATTGGTTTATAATTCTTCAAAAAAAGAAAATAAACTAGACAACAATAGAAACGAATTGGAGAAAGTTATTGAAATTGCAATAGCCGATGGCGTTTTGACTGATAATGAAAGAAAAATTATTAAAAAATTGGCCATTGAAAATGAACTGGATTATGATGAAATAATAAGCAGGGCTGAAACGCAAATGACTGATTTAATGATTGACTCAGAAACTGCATTAATTGATTACAATAAAAAAAACGGAAATGATTTTGAGAAATTTATTGTACAGAAATTTGATAAAAAATATTTCAAAATAAAAGAATGGGCAGGTGATAAATATGTTGATGGCATATACGCAGATACTACACTTCAACCTGATTTATTGCTTGAATTGAAATTAAGCAAGAAAGCTACTGAATTTTCAGTTGAATGCAAATGGAGGCAGAAATTACCTGATGATGAATTTGAGTTTGCTTATAAAGAACAATTTTATCGTTATAAAAATTTCGAAAAAGAGCGTAAAATTCCTGTATTTATAGCAATTGGAATTGGTGGCAAAGGTAATCAGCCTGAAAATTTATATATTGTACCATTACGTTTTTTAAAATCCAATATCATTCTCGTTAAATTCCTAAAGAAATTCGAAAAAAAGATTGAGAGTGATTTTTTCTTTGACATTAAAACCGATAAATTAATATAATTCCAAAAAAAGGAAACCATCTTTTATGCCAATTACAAAAAAAGAATTTATTAAATTGCTTGCAACACGCATGAATACAGATGAAACAGTTGCAAAACAATGGATTGAAGCTTATGCGGAAACACTGTTTGATGTTTTTTAAAGTTCCCATTTTGCGAATTTTATTATTATCTTTGCATTAGATAATTAATCAATGGAAAGGATATTA
>CAZTST010000103.1:0-9495 GCA_964616585.1 uncultured Draconibacterium sp. | reverse complement strand
ACATTGAGAAACTTTTGGGAAAAACATCCTGACTCGGAGCAGCATTTAAAAACATGGTATGCTACAGCTAGGGCTTCTGATTGGAAAACTCCGACCGATGTAAAACAATCGTATGCTAATGCAAGCATTCTAAAAGGCAATAGAGTTGTTTTTAATATCAAAGGAAATTCCGTTCGATTGGTTGCCAAACTTAACTTTGAAAAATTATGGATTTTTATTCGATTTATAGGAACACATACAGAATGTGACAAAATTGATGCAAATACAATATAAAAATTAAGAGCTATGAATATAAAACCTATTAAAACAGAAACAGATTATCAAATGGCTTTAAATAGACTTGAAGAAATATTTGATGCTATTAATGGCACTCCTGAAAGTGATGAAGCTGATATTCTTGGATTACTGATTGATGAATATGAAAAAAAACATTATCCAATTGAAGCTCCCGACCCTATTGAAGCGATAAAGATTAGAATGGAAGAAATGAGCTTAAAACAAGTTGATCTCGTTGAGTCGATTGGCGGGAAAAGCAGAGTCTCTGAGATTCTAAATCGCAAACGTAAATTAACTGTCGAAATGATTCGTAAACTTACCAAGCGTCTAAATCTCTCATCCGAATTGTTAATTAAGGACTATCAATTATTACGATAAAAAAAGCCGATGCGGAAATCGGCTTTAATCTTTTTAAGATATCGTACTTACTATAAAGTTTCAGTCTAAAGTTTCTCATCATAACTTTCAACCGGAGCACAGGTACAAAATAAATTTCTATCGCCATAAGCATCATCAATTTTCCCGACAGGAGGCCAATATTTATCATCAGTAGACCAAGGTCGAGGGAAAGCTGCTTTCTTGCGAGAATAAGGATAATTCCACTCATCAGAAGCAATTAAATCAGCCGTATGAGGTGCATTCTTCACCACATTGTTTAACTTATCGGCTTTGCCATCTTCAATTTCACGAATTTCTTCACGAATGGAATGCATGGCATCAATAAATCGATTTAGCTCTGATAAAGGTTCACTTTCAGTAGGCTCAACCATTAATGTTCCATGTACGGGAAAAGCAACGGTTGGA
Organism: uncultured Draconibacterium sp.; assembly: GCA_964616585.1. Classification (GTDB taxonomy): domain Bacteria; phylum Bacteroidota; class Bacteroidia; order Bacteroidales; family UBA12170; genus UBA12170. The sequence goes on along the minus strand of CAZTST010000103.1, from coordinate 8,415 downwards.
GCATGGAATCCATAATCCATTAATCTTTTTGCGATATCAATTGCTTGCAAACCAGCCGTTTGAGCAAATTTATCGCAATCCAAAATCATTTCATGAGCAACACGACCATTTTCTCCGGTATACAAAATTGGGAAATCCTCACTCAACGAATCTTTTAAATAATTAGCATTTAAGATTGCCATTTTTGTTGCATTTGTAAGGCCTTCTCCTCCAAGCAATTTAATATAAGCATAGGATATTGGCAAAACACTTGGACTACCAAAAGCCGCTGAAGATACTGCAGAAATTGCATTTTTGCCGCCAGCTTTTACAACAGGACTTCCGGGAAGGAACTTAGCTAAATGTTTAGCTACTCCAATAGGACCAACTCCAGGACCTCCGCCACCGTGAGGAATAGCAAAAGTTTTGTGAAGATTCAAATGGCAAACATCTGCACCAATATGACCGGGATTTGTTAGCCCCACTTGAGCATTCATATTTGCGCCATCCATATAAACCTGACCTCCAAATTGATGAATTATTTTAATTAATTCAACAACTGAACCTTCGTAAACACCATGTGTTGAAGGATATGTAATCATCAGAGCACCAAGTTTTTCTTTATGAAGTTCGGCTTTTGTTTTGAAATCATTTATATCTATCTCGCCTTTTTCATTGGCTTTTACAACTACAACATCAAAACCAGCCATTACAGCACTCGCTGGATTTGTGCCATGTGCCGAAGAAGGAATCAAACAAACACTACGATTACTATCACCACGACTCAAATGATAGGCACGAATTACCATTAAACCGGCATATTCGCCACTGGCACCAGAATTGGGCTGAAATGACATGGCTGCAAAGCCTGTAATTTCGCATAAATCAGCTTCTAAATTACTGATTAATTCCTGATAGCCTTCAACCTGATTAATAGGAACAAAAGGATGAATTGCACCAAACTCAGGCCAACTCAATGAGAATAAGCTTACTGCAGGGTTCAGTTTCATAGTACAAGACCCAAGAGGAATCATTGAGCGATTGAGTGCTAAATCTTTGATTTCCAATTTTTTGAGATAGCGCATCATTTCGGTTTCGGAATGATAAGTATTGAAAACTTGATGAGTTAGAAAATCAGATTTTCGATGATAGGATTCGGGAATAATACTCTCCGGTATTTCTTCGTCCATAGCAATAGATTCGTTTTCATCTGTAACTTGAGCAAAAACTTCCAGAATATCATTTAAATCGTCGAGACTTGTAGTTTCATCAATGCTTATTCCAATTGAATTTTCAAAATAACGGAAATTTATTTCACGCTTCTCTGCCAATTTGCGAATCGCATCTATATTTTCAACACCCTCGATATTCAAGGTATCAAAATAAACTTCATTGCTTTGCTGGAACCCTAAACTTTCCAAACCGCTTTCGAGTGCTACAGCATTTTGGTGAATATCTGCTGCAATAGCTTTTAAACCTTCCGGTCCATGATAAACTGCATACATTGCTGCCATTGAGGCAAGAAGTGCTTGTGCAGTACAAATATTAGATGTTGCCTTTTCGCGTTTGATATGTTGCTCGCGAGTTTGCAGAGCCATTCGTAAAGCTGTTCTTCCTTGTGCATCTTTTGACACACCAATGATACGGCCCGGTATATTTCGCTTATATTGCTCAGTTGTAGCAAAGAATCCTGCATGTGGGCCACCATAACCCATTGGAATACCAAATCGCTGGGTTGAGCCAACAACTACATCAGCACCCCATTCGCCTGGGGGCGCTAACAATACCAAGCTCATCAAATCGGCAGCAACAGTTAAAACACCTTCTTTAGCATGAATAGTTTCTGCAAATTTTTGATATTCTTTAACCTCTCCTTTATCATTTGGATATTGAACGATTGCACCAAAAAATTCATCAGTATATTCGAAGCTTTGAAAATCGCCGAAAACCAACTTAATCCCAAGTGGGTTAGCACGTCCTTCAAGTACAGCCTTTGTCTGCGGAAAAATCTCATTATCAACAAAATAACGAACAATTCCTTCTTTTATCATTGCACGTGGACGAGCATTAAAGGACATTATCATAGCCTCAGCAGCAGCGGTTCCTTCATCAAGTAATGAACAATTTGAAAGAGGCATAGCCGATAAGTCTGAAACCATGGTTTGAAAATTGAGTAATGCTTCTAAACGTCCCTGAGAAATTTCAGCTTGATATGGTGTGTAGGCAGTATACCATCCTGGATTTTCGAGCATATTCCTCTGAATGACTGCCGGCATAATGGTATTGTAATACCCCATACCAATGTATGTTTTGAAAAGCTTATTCTTTGCCCCCAACTGTTTAAGATGCTGAATGTATTCATGCTCATTTATTCCTTCAGGTAAATTAAGTGGCTTTTCCAGGTGTAATCCTTTAGGCAGGATTTGATCGACTAATTGATCCAATGAATCTGCCTTTACTTTCTTTAGCATTATTGCCACTTCGTTTACTCTAGGGCCTATATGTCTGGCTTCAAAATTATTGGTTATCATATGTTTAAACTTAAAATAGTTAAAGTTGAAAGTTAGTTGTATTTGTGCAACAAAGGTATAAATCTTTCTTTGATTTGGGATTAAATACGATGAAATGTTAAGCGTTTCTTACAGTTTAGGATTATTCAAAATTACCAATTCAAAAAGAAAGAATTTAAAATTTTTTGACTGTTGGATATTCGTTTTTTTTCAATACAAAAAAGGGCGACTAAAAAAAGTCGCCCTCAAAATAAATTTCAAAACGATTAGCTTCTAATACGCATTTTATAGAATGATCTGTATACAAAATAAAGTGCAACAGCTAAGAAAGCGAGTCCAAAATAAGGTGCCAGATCTCTAAATTCTGGTGCAATTGCAATTTCCATTGCCAATAAACCAAACAAAGTTGTGAATTTAATGATTGGATTAAGTGCTACAGAAGAAGTATCTTTAAAAGGATCACCAACAGTATCGCCAACAACCGCGGCAGCATGCAAATCGGTTCCTTTTTCCTGCATATCTACTTCAATCACTTTTTTAGCATTGTCCCAGGCACCACCGGCATTGGCCATAAAAATTGCTTGGTATAATCCAAAGAATGCAATAGAGATTAGATAACTAACAAACATGGATACAGGAGCAGCAGCTAGTAATTTATCTGCATCACTCATACTAGCGACAAAACCAGCGGGAGATGAAAGGAAAGCAAAGGCTAATGCAAAGGAGAAAATAGCGATAAAGATATTTAACATCCCCTTTTGAGCATATTGTGTACAAATCATTACAACTGCCCTTGATTTTTCAACATCTGCTTTTTTAGGTGCATTTGGATCGAGGTTGATATTGTCTTTGATATAAGCAACAGCACGACTTGCTCCAGTTGTTACAGCCTGAATACTAGCTCCGGAGAACCAATAAATTACTGCACCACCTAATAAAAATCCAAAAATTGTGTAGGGATTAAGCAAGTTTAAAATCTCCTCCGGCTTTATACCTAAAGAATGTTCAATTACTAAAATCAAAGCAAAAATCATGGTTGTAGCACCTACAACAGCTGTTCCGATAAGAACCGGTTTTGCTGTAGCTTTAAATGTATTTCCGGCACCATCATTTGCTTCTAAATAGTATTTAGACTTTTCAAAATCAGGAGTGAATCCAAAATCTCTTTCAATTTCAGGAGTGATGGCTGCTATATCTTCTTCAATCAAAGATAACTCATAGATAGATTGTGCATTGTCGGTAACAGGACCATAACTATCAACAGCAATTGTAACAGGGCCCATGCCTAACATACCAAAGGCAACCAAGCCAAAAGCAAAGATAGAAGGATAGATCATAATATCACCTAAACCATAATTTGAAGCTTTATAAGCAACAAACATCAAGAAGAAGAAAACCATTCCCTGCCAAAATGCACTAAAATTACCTGCGACTAGACCTGAAAGAATATTAAGAGATGCGCCACCTTCTTGTGAAGCTTCAACAACTTCGTTAACATGAGTTGATTTAGGGCTAGTAAATAATTTTGTAAACTCAGGAATAAGTGCAGCACCAAGTGTTCCGGCACTAATGATTATTGATAAAGGAATCCACAAACCATTACCAAGATCTCCTATTAGGAAATAACTTGCAATAAAAGTCACTACCATTGAGAGAATGGATGTAATCCAAACCAATGAAGTTAAGGGCTTCTCAAAATCCAATTCGTCAACATGATTGTATTTAGCTTTAGTAATAGCACCATTAATCCAGAAAGAAACAATAGATGTTATAATCATTAAAACACGCATCACAAAAATCCAAACCAAAAGTTGAGTTTGCAAATGCTCAGTTAGTCCTATATCCATTCCTAAAGGACTTCCTCCAACAGCTAGTAAAATAAAGGAAATAAGTGCAACGCCAGTTACTCCATAGGTTTCAAAACCATCGGCAGTAGGCCCAACCGAATCTCCCGCATTATCACCAACACAGTCGGCAATAGTACCAGGGTTACGAGGGTCGTCTTCACCGATTTTAAAGATAACTTTCATTAAATCGGATCCGATATCGGCAATCTTGGTAAAAATACCACCGGCTATACGCAGAGCTGAAGCCCCCAAGGATTCACCAATCGCAAAACCAATAAAACTAGCTCCGGCATATTGGCCAGGTACAAACATTAGGATAATAAGCATCAATAATAATTCTAGTGAAATCAATACAACACCAATACTCATTCCCGCATTTAAAGGTATATTAAGCAATTTGATGGGTTTTCTTTCCAAAGACGCAAAAGCCATACGAGAGTTGGCCAAAGTATTCATTCTGATACCAAACCAAGCTACTGCATAAGAGCCTAAAATTCCTAGAACTGTCCAGCCAAGAATCATCAAAACTCCGGCAACACCAAATAGGTTCTCTCCATTTGCATCTTTAGATAAAAACCCAAAGTAAAATGCAACGGCAGTACCAATAAAAGCAAATAGAATAAGAATAAATTTTCCTTGCTGAATGAGATAGGTTTTTGAAGTTTCAAAGATTACTTGAGCTACATCCAACATAGACTGATGAGCTCTAATCTTTTTTACTTGCACAAATTGATACAAGCCAAAAAGCATACCGGCTACCGTAATTAAAAAGCCCCAATATAAAATATTTTGGTCTTTAATTGCATCAGGTATGACCAAGTCTGCTTCGCTGGCCATACTAAGCACAGGAAGCGTTAACCCAATTAAAATTGCGATAAGTTTTTTCATTTATTATATAGATTTAGTGATTATTTTTTGCGATTGGGAATAAAAAAGGAATTGGTTATTAAAAAAAGGAGATTTGCTTATTTTGATCCTGTTTTTGGAGTATGAATATTCAGCCTTAAAACCAATCATTTTTTTTTTAATATGGTGACAAAAATAGAAAATAATAAACTAAAGTCTTATGCATGCATAAAATATTTTTTGTTTTCGAATAGAATTTAGTAACTAAAAGTATTTTAGAATTCGAAATATTTATGTTAACAGTTGCATATCAATCGTTTATATTGACAAACATTGCTTCAGCAATTTTTAATAAAAAAATTCAATCGATTGAAATAATCACAAAACAAGCTGTTTTTTAGCCTAAAATATTCGATTTTAATTCAAAATATTACCGTTTTTATTCATGGGTATGAATTAGAATTATGCAAAATAGAAGATGTTGGACGCATAAAACAATCAATTTTCTATTGAGTCTATAAAAATTTAAGGCGGTTTTCCTTTCAAAAAAAATGTATATTTGTAAGAGTAAATATCTTCATGCAAAAAATTGAACTAAAAATAGTAGGTTTATCTTATAGCCATTCACAAAGTAGCGCCTATGCTCTTATTTTAGGTGAGGTAAAAGGGAATAGACGCCTACCTATTATTGTTGGTGGTTTAGAAGCACAGGCCATTGCTATTGAAGTAGAAAAATTAAAACCTGTTAGACCACTTACTCACGATTTATTTAAAACTTTTGCTAATACTTTTGATATTGAGATTCAGGAAGTTATAATTAATAAATTTCATGAAGGAATATTCTATTCCATTTTAGTATGTGAGAAAAACGGCAAAATTATTGAAATAGATTCGCGAACTTCTGATGCCGTTGCTATTGCGCTTCGTTTTAACAGTCCAATATACACTTACGAAAGCATTATGTCGGTTGGTGGAATTATTCTTGACCCTGATGATGAAACCATCGATAAGGCCGCAGAACAAGCAATGGAAGAAAACGAATTCTCCGGACTAAGCAGAAAAGATTTGGAAGATATGCTTCATCAAGCAATTGAAAAAGAAGATTACGAACGTGCTTCACTAATCCGAGATGAGTTAAAGAAGCGAAAAAATAAAAAATAAATACTTTAACTAAAAAAGCATCCGTCCACAAACGAATGCTTTTTTTATATAGTATAATACAGTAACTTTTAATGCTGCACAATTGCTATTTTTTCAGGATTATGCTTGTATTTAAATACTATGGCAAATACAATTGCAACAACTAAAGAATAAGCGGCAAAAGTGAACCAAATTCCGTTCCATAGATACTCGCCTGAATCTGCTTTAAAAAACTTATCAATCATTAAACCGCTTAAAGCACTTCCTGCTATTGCACCAAATCCGTTTGTCATCATCATAAAAAGGCCTTGAGCACTAGCTCTTATACTTGAATCTGATTCTAATTCAACATAAAGAGAGCCAGAGATATTGAAAAAATCAAATGCCATTCCATATACAATACAAGACATAATTATCATCCAAAGTCCACTACCGGGATCGCCTAGACCGAATAGCCCGAAACGCAAAACCCAGGCAATCATACTCATAAGCATCACTTTTTTAATGCCAAATCTTTTTAAGAAAAACGGAATTGCAAGTATAAATAGTGTTTCCGACATTTGAGAAATCGACATTATAATTGCAGGATATTTTACGGCAAGCAAATCTTTAAATTCAGGTATTTTTGCAAAATCATGCATAAAAGTGTCGCCGTACATATTTGTAAGTTGCAAAGCGGCACCTAAAAGCATTGAAAACACAAAAAACAAAGCCATTCTCTTTTCTTTAAACAATGTAAAAGCTTTTAAACCAAGCGATTCGACAAAGTTCTTCTTTTCTACACTCTTGTTAATATCGCATTTTGGCAATGTAAACGAATAAATTCCCAGCACTAATGAAGCTACAGAAGCAATGTAAAATTGAGCCGCAGAAGTTTCAATTTTAAGCAAACTTACTGTCCACATAGCCACTATAAATCCAATTGTTCCAAACACGCGAATTGGTGGATAATTTTTTACAACATCAAGATTTTCTTTCTTCAATGCAGAATAAGCTACAGCGATAGTAAGCGAAATGGTTGGCATATAAAAAATCATATTGACAAGCATTACCCAAAACATGGTAGTTGGATCTCCTACCATTGGCACTGAGAATAAGACTATAGCTCCAGCAATATGAAATGAACCCAATAATTTTTCAGCATTTATCCACCTATCTGCAATTATTCCTGCTAAAGCCGGCATAAATAAAGATGCTATTCCCATCGTTGAAAAAATTGCACCGAACTCAGCTCCAGACCATTGTTTAGTCTGAAACCAATAACCGCCAATTGTAATTAACCATGCTCCCCAAATAAAAAATTGAAGAAAATTCATTACTGTGAGACGAAATTTAATTCCCATAATGATTGTTGTTATTAATTTATATATTGTTAATTTTGAAAAAAATAAAAGCAAATATAAACTAATTTCAATAAGTTAAATTGTAATTAGTTGTAGTCAGACTCTAATCTCAAATGTTCTTAATTAATTGTTCTGATTCTTTTAAATTTTAAATTTATGCAGCAATACATCGATTTATTAAATAGAGTTTTAGCCGAAGGCGCAAAAAAAGAAGATCGAACCGGAACAGGAACAATTAGCATTTTTGGGCATCAAATGCGTTTTGATTTAGAAAAGGGATTTCCTGTTTTAACAACTAAAAAATTGCATCTTAGCTCCATTATTCACGAACTACTTTGGTTTTTGAAAGGTGAAACCAATATTAAATATCTGAAAGATAATAATGTACGTATTTGGAACGAATGGGCAGATGAAAACGGCGAACTCGGTCCTATTTATGGTTACCAATGGAGATCATGGCCAAATAGAAAAGGTGAGTATATTGATCAAATTAGCCAAATTATTGATTCGATCAAAAATAATCCAAATTCCCGACGTCATATTGTAAGTGCCTGGAATGTTGGCGAAATTAAAAACATGGCTTTACCACCTTGTCATATCTTGTTTCAGTTTTATGTGGCCGATGGAAAATTATCTTGTCAACTTTATCAACGAAGTGCCGATATCTTTCTTGGAGTTCCTTTTAACATAGCTTCTTATGCGTTGCTTACTATGATGGTTGCACAAGTAACCGGGTTAAAATTAGGCGAT
>CAZTST010000102.1:0-13000 GCA_964616585.1 uncultured Draconibacterium sp. | reverse complement strand
TAAAATAATGGTTATTTTTGCCACCTTATGCAAATTGAAGTTTTAAAATCGAAAATACACAGAGTTGCTGTCAAAGATAAAATCATTATCGTTTCTTATGCCGGCATGGATTTTGAAGAAGCAAAAAAACATAAACCGCAAATTATTTTTCCGGACGATAATAATAAAATCCCAATATAAGTGAAGAGTATCCTCATATCAGTTTTAAAATATCTGTTTTTCATTGCCTTAGGAGTGGCTTTACTTTTTCTGGCTTTTCGCGATTTGGCTTTTGCTGAATTGTGGGCAGAACTTAAAACAGCCAATTATTGGTGGTTTTTTGCTGCTATAATAGTTGCTATTATAAGTCATGTTTTTCGCGCATTTCGTTGGAATCAACTTATAGCGCAAATGGGTTATAAAACTAGAACTTCAACAACCTTTTATGCAGTAATGATGGGATACTTAGCAAATCTAGCGCTTCCTCGATTAGGCGAAGTTACTCGTTGTGGTTTTTTAAGCAAAAAAGAAAATATTCCTTTTAACTCTTTATTTGGAACTGTTGTAGCCGAACGTGTTTTTGATTTGGTGATTTTGATGCTAATTATTTCAGTAGTTGTAGCTACTCAAATTAAAATAATTGGCGGATTTCTTAACGAAATGTTAGTACAGCCATTATTAGGCATTTATTACGGTAATTTTATTGCCATAATAATTGTAGTTGCAGTAATGATTATACTTACAATTACGCTAATTTTTGTTTTCCGAAAACTTAAGCCCTGGTTAAAAACCACAATGCTATATGAGAAAGCAGAATATTTTATTGATGGGTTTTTGAGTGGTTTAAAAAGTATTGCCAAAGTAAAACAAAAAGGACTGTTTTTATTTAATACTTTTATGATTTGGTTTCTTTATCTCGTTATGATTATTTTGCCTTTTTATGCTTTTAAAGAAACCTCAATCCTGACTTTTTTCGATGGAGTAACCCTACTTGGAATTGGAAGCCTGGGAATAGTAGCTCCGGTTCCAGGTGGTATTGGCTCGTATCATTTTGTTGTTACCGAAGTACTTACACAACTTTTTGATATTCCTGTAAAAGCGGCAGCTGCTTATGCTACTGCAAATCATGCAGCTCAAACAATAATGATAATTGTTGTTGGTGTGATATCTTATATTCTATTAATTTTGGTAAAAACAAAAGCGCGAAATGAATAATTTGACCAAAATTCAAAAGAAAATTCAAACAAACGATTCGCTGGCAGATTTATTAAATCGATGGGAACTGCAAAAAAAGAAAATCGTTTTTACAAATGGCTGTTTCGATATCTTGCACAGAGGACATATTGAATATCTATCAAAAGCAGCAGATTTAGGCGATGTTCTGTTTATTGGCGTAAATACCGATGCTTCTGTTCGTAAACTGAAAGGTAAAAACAGACCATTGCAAGACGAATACAGTAGGCTATTAATTTTAGGCGCCTTGGAATTTGTTGATGCTTTAATTCTTTTTGATGAGGAAACGCCATATGAACTCATTAAAAAAGTGCAACCAAATATTTTGGTAAAAGGCTCAGATTATCAGCCCGAAGATATTGTGGGTTACGATATTGTAAAAGCAAAGGGTGGAGAAATAAAAACCATTGATTTTCTTCCGGGTTATTCAACCTCCGGAATTGAGCAAAAAATCAAAAAGGGCTAAGTTTTTTTAGTCTATTGTAAAAAATATTAAATTAGGGTATTATTGTTCATTATTGCATTATATTTGCAAAAATCAACTATAAAACTAATAATTATATGATATTATCATTCAAAATTGAGAATTTTAGATCTATTAGAGACTCAATAGAAATAGATTTTACTGAAATTAATCGTTTAAACGAAAACCATTTACCATATAATACTTTTGAAGAGAATGGTTTTTCAATACTAAGTAGTATTATTTTATATGGACGAAACGCTTCAGGTAAAAGTAATATATTGAAAGCATTTAAGGCAATAGGTTATTTGATTGATAATTCTGATAAATTCAAACACGGGCAACGAATTCCAGCCTATGAACCTTTTAAGTTTGATAAGCAATCTATGTACAAACCGGTCAGATTTGAGATTGATTTTATTGGTCAAATATCTAAAGTAAGATATAACTATGTTATTCAGTTCTCAGCAATTAATATTGAGAAAGAATCCCTGTATTTTTATCCACAAGGAGTTAGAGCAAAATTATTTGAAAGAGTTGGCTCTATTATTAGTTATGGCGAATATTATAAAGGTGCAAAGAAAATAATTGAAGACAACCTTTTGGTTAATCAATTATTTTTATCTAAGGTAGCAACAAATAAAGTTGAGTATCTTAACGAGGTATACTCATATTTTACTAAGCATTTTTATGTTGCCACAATTCATGATACTGAATATGATAAGACTGTAATTCGAGCATTTTCCGAAGTATTGTTGGATGACGAGAAATTAAAATCAAATATTTTAAAAATTTTAAAAGCTGCCGATACCAACATTACCGATTTTAATATTTCAAAAAATGACACAACAAAATTTAAATTCCCTAATAATATTCCGGAGGAAATACAGAAAGATATTGTTGAACGATATAAATATGAAGTTAAAACAAACCACTTGTTGTTTGATGAAAATGAATTAATAGGGGAAGAATCTCTTGATTTAGAAGATGAATCATTTGGGACTAAAAAGCTTTTAGCAATTGGCAGCTTAATTATTTCTACTTTAGTTGATGGTGGTGTAATAATCATTGATGAATTAGATAAAGGACTACATCCTTTATTGACCAAAATGTTAATTAAATTATTTCATAGTGAAAAGAATAATCCTAACAATGCACAACTAGTCTTTGCGACACATGATAGTACATTATTAGATAATGAGCTTTTTAGACGAGATCAAATATGTTTTGTAGATAAAGAATATGAAGGAGGAAGTATTTTTTACAAATTAAGTGATATTAAAGGCATCAGAAAAGACATCCCTATTGATAAATGGTATCTAAGTGGGCGATATAAAGCAATCCCCATAATTAGTGAAGTCGATCTTGATTTTTAGATATTATGCTAAAGATATCAAAAAGGTTGCTTATTTTATGTGAGGATAAAAAATCTTCACAGTTATTTTAAAAGATAAAATTCCTGAAGCTATCGAAAACGGGAAATGGATGGAGAAACAAATACAAAATGATATTAAGAGAGGTATTAATTACTATGATTTAGGAGCATACACAAATATGCATAAATTGGTAGAAAAGTTATTTTATCCAAGCGTGAACCTTTTTCTCAATTAATCATAAATAAACATATTGATTATTCAAGACTAATACTTTACCTTCGTAATTTCTAGTATAAATTTCATGGCCAAAACTAAAACTACTTTCTTCTGTCAGAATTGCGGAAATGAATCTCCAAAATGGATTGGAAAATGTCCTTCATGCGGACAATGGAATACTTTTATTGAAGAAGTTGTTCAAAAATCCACGCCGAAAGAGCAATGGGCAGATAATGCAGGCTTCTTATCAAACAATATTCTGCCTCAAAAAATTTCCGATATCGAATTGAGTGAACAAAGACGCATCGACACACAAAATCAGGAATTAAATCGGGTTTTAGGTGGTGGTCTTGTTCCCGGTTCAATTGTTTTGCTGGGCGGCGAGCCAGGTATTGGGAAGTCAACGTTGCTTTTGCAGGTTGCTTTGCAGATGAAAAATCAAAAAGTACTTTATGTTTCAGGCGAAGAAAGTGCGCAGCAGATTCGTTTGCGTGCAGAACGTTTAAATATGACCATGTCAGAAACTTTTGTGCTAACAGAAACTAATACACAAAAAATTGCACAGGCAATTCGGCAAATTCAACCCACAGTTTTGATAGTCGATTCTATTCAAACAATGCATACAGATTTGGTTGAATCCACTGCAGGAAGTGTAACTCAAATTAGAGAATGTGCCGGAGAATTTCATAAATATGCCAAGCAAAGTAATACTCCTGTGCTTCTAATCGGTCATATTACCAAAGACGGAAGTCTTGCCGGACCAAAATTATTAGAGCATATGGTTGATAGCGTTCTTCAGTTTGAAGGCGACAGAAATTATGGTTATCGAATTTTACGTTCTGTAAAAAATCGCTTTGGTTCTACTTCTGAACTAGGGATTTATGAAATGCAAAATACAGGTTTGCGTCAGGTATCCAATCCTTCAGAAATCCTGCTTTCGCATCGCGATCAAATGCTTAGTGGAATTGCAATTGGCTCAACAATGGAAGGCATGCGCCCGATGTTGATCGAAATTCAGGCATTAGTAAGTACTGCTGCTTATGGAACTCCTCAGCGTTCAACTACAGGATTTGATAGTCGTCGGTTAAATATGCTGCTTGCTGTTTTGGAAAAAAGAGCCGGATTTCGCCTAAGTTCAAAAGATGTTTTTGTGAATGTTGCAGGCGGAATTAAAGTTGACGATCCTGCTATTGATTTGGCCGTTGTTTGCGCTATTTTATCATCTAATGAAGATATCGAAATTGATGATAAAACCTGTTTTGCTGCTGAAGTGGGTTTATCAGGAGAAATACGCTCTGTTAATCGCATTGAACAAAGAATTACCGAAGCTGAAAAATTAGGCTTCGAGCGAATAATTATTTCAAAATTTAATCAGAAAGCGATTCCTAAAAGCAGTAAAATTGAAATTATTGCAGTAAATAAAGTGGAAGAGGTTTTTAAATATGTTTTTGCCTGATTTATGCTAAAAAAACTAGTTTTCACTTTTTTGTTATTGATATTCAGCATATCGGCATTTTCGCAATACGATTATAACAACAATTGCAAACAAGCTTATAGTTTGATAATTGATTTGCGTTTTGATGCTGCTCAAAAACAAATTGAAATTGAAAAGAAGAATAACCCTGAAAATTTAATCCCTTTATTATTAGATAATTATATCGAATTTCTTCGAATCATTCTTTATGAAGATAAAAACTTGTTTGAAGAAGTAAGAGATAATAAAAAAACAAGAATCGATAAGTGGGAAGAAGGTTCAAAAAATAATCCATACCACAAATTTGGAATTGCTCAGATGAATATGCAATGGGCGTTCGTAAGATTTATGTTTGGAGAATATTTTACGGCAGGACTGGAAATAAATCAAGCCTATCATTTACTCGAAGAAAACAATAAACTTTTTCCTAAGTTTACTCCTAATACATTGGGATTAGGTGTTTTACATGCTATGATTGGTGTTATTCCCGATCAATATAAATGGGCAGTTAATTTGTTGGGATTACATGGAAGCATAGATTTAGGATTAAGCGAATTAGAAGACTTGCTAAATTCTGAAAATGTCGAATTTAAGCATTTCAAATCGGAAGCTTTGTTTCTTTATACTTTTCTGAAACTGAATTTGCAAAGCGAGGAAGAACGCTATTCAGAACTGAATAATCAGTTTCAAAAAAGAGAAATGGCTTCAATCTCTCAGCGAAGTCCATTGCTTCATTTTGCACGTGCTGTTTTATTAATGAAGATAAGTAACGATGATGCGATTCCTTTTCTTATTAATCGTCCGATTTCTAAAGATGCTGCGGTTTTTTACTATCCTGATTTTTTACTGGCTCAGGCAAAATTATTTAAACTGGAACCGGAAGCGCAAAATTTGTTTAAGCAATATTTAAAAAATTATCATGGTAACAATCTAAAACGTTCTGCAGTTCAAAAAATAGCCTGGAGCAAATTTATTCAAGGCGATACTTTAAGTTATAAAGAAAACATAAATTCGATTCTTACTATGCAAGTAACCAGGCTCGATGGTGATGAGGCAGCATTTAATGAAGCAAAAAAAGCAGTAAATGGATATCTACCAAACTTGTACTTATTAAAAAGCAGAATCTTATTTGATGGCGGATATTTGAAAGAAGCATTAGCAATACTTCAAAATGCTGATTTGTTGAAGTTTAATGAAGAAGAAAAAATCGAATTCCTATATCGAAAAAGTAGAATTTATCATCAGATGAATTCTTCAGATTTGGCACTTACTTTTTATCAATTAACTCTCGCCGAAGGTGAAAAATTTAATTCTTATTTTGCAGGAAATAGTTGTCTGAAAATGGGCGAGATATACGAGCAAAAAACAAATAAGAAGCAAGCCGAATATTATTATACAAAATGCCTGGAGCTTTCTTTTGATGAATATAGAAGAAGTATCAGAGCAAAAGCTAAAGCAGGATTACAAAGATTAAAAATTATTTAGCGGCCATTTATTAGCAAATATTCAGAATGTTTTTTTTGAATAGCAGCAATTAATTGATATTCAGTAGCATTCAACAAAAAGCTAAAATCGAAACGGCAAAATTCAATAAAGGCATCAAGATCTTCGTCGGTATCGAAATGAACAATATTTGCAACTATATTTCGATTAAAACGTTTATGAACAACTTTACTTTTTGTGTCATTGGCTAAAACCATTCGATATTTCTTATCCATTTTGCCTTTATGGCTAAAGGTATTATACAGAGCTGAAATCGGACTCATAAAAGAAACTCCTCCTAAATCATCGCCGTTTTCATCAGGTAAATGATGCTTAATTTGTGGAATATTGAGATCGGGAGAAAGTTTGCTTTCTGGTAATTCCAATTGTGCAAAGGCATGCTTAAATTGCATTACAGTTTTATATGGCGTTAATGTATATTCTTTCAATTCGTAAATACGGGGTTTTAATTGAATAGGAAAATCTTCAATAAATTTTGTAGTGTCGCTAACAATATAAAATCCATCAATAAAACCAATGGCTGTAATTTTAAGTAAATCGCCTCTATTAACGTGCATTATATATTGGCCTTGTTCATCTGAAATAGTTTTTGTTCGAAGCATTTCGTTTTTTACTTGGGCAAAACTTATGGGTTCATAGTTAGTGCTGTTTCTAATCGTTCCCATAACTATTTGGAGGCCGTCTTGTGCAATTACTGATATATTTATTCCAAAAAGCATAAAAATAAGAAATGCTTTAGCGAGATTAAAGGAATAAACTTTCATACACATATTTTGTGCTAAAGTACAGAAGAATAAAAACTTGAAGTGTTAACAAGCATTAATTGCTGTTAATGCATGTTAAATCAAAAAGGCCATCTTAGGGAAAGCTAAAAACCCCAAGATGACCAATTTAGAAACTAAAATTTATATCCCAATGTGAAAATGTAGTTGCTGGTAGTATTTGTTAAACTGGCCGGATTTACATAATCCGGATTATATATATAGAATAAACTGTCTGTATTTCTTTTTGAATAAGCAAAATCGAAATAAGCATTCCCAATTCTATAACCGGCTCCCCATGAATAAGCAGAGCTGATAATATCGTTAACCTCAGAATTCATAGGCGAACTCATAATATTATAACCTCCGCGTAAAGCAAAATGATCCATTTTCCATTCTCCACCTATGCGCAGATTATGAGTGGTCTGAAAATCGGCTCTGATATCATGATTCTCATCCGTAAAAGAATATGTTGATGAAGTTAATTTTGAATTACCATAATCCATATATTCATAATCTAAACTTATAAATCCATTCTTATAAAAGAAAGAACTAATCCCCAACATATAACGAGATGGAGTGCTAAGATTATAAACCATATTCCCAATAGGTGATTCTTTAAAATAAGAATTGCCATCACCCATAAAGCTTTCAAGATCAGAATAATATTCGTCATTAAGCTCTGGATAATAAGTAGGTGTATGGTAAGCGCCACTAAATCTAACACTTGGAGAAACGATTAATATAAATCCAATTTTTGCGTTAATACCGGCGCCCTCCGTTAAAAGATTTTCGGTATAAACAATTTCATCAAATTCATAATCAGCAGGACTTTGTAAAGCATATTCTCTGTATTCTATTGAACGTTCGTAATGTAAAGTAGGGATTCCAACACTAATACCGATAATGAGTTTATCATTATAATTTGCTGACATAGCTAAAGATATCTCATTTTTATAACCTTTTGATTCTTCCCAATAGGTTTGTGAAACTCCACCTGCGGGCGCTCCACTATAATATTGTGTTGGGTTTCCCGGTACGGTATCTAAAATATAAGTCTCCCATGCCAATCCCTCAGAAAAAGGATGTAAATCTTCAGGTAAATATCCGTTTGCATTATCACGCCAAACATTAGCCAATGAAGAACTTTGAGATTCTCCTGCAATAAAAATATTATTACTAAAGTTTTTTATTCTATTTATAGAGAAGCCATAATTTACAGCTTTCCAACCCGAAGAATTTGCTTTTGAACCGTTGTGAAAACGTCCAGTCGTTACCATTCCAAACAAACCATGATTAATATTTGTTCTGGAATCTATGCCTTTACTGCCATTGTATATAGCATCAGTGGCTGAATAATTCAGTGTAGGTGAGAAACTAAATTCAGAAGATTGAAAAATTCCTAGACCGGCAGGATTATAATTCAGAGTACTTAAATCGCCGCCAACTGCTCCAAATGCTCCTCCAAGTGCAACAAAACGAGCCGATCCTAAAATATCGTAGGATGAAAAGCGAAACGCATCAGTGCTGTTTTGAGCTTGACCGGTTTGAAAAATTAAACCAATCATAAGTATTAGAAATGTATATCGTGCTTTCATTGTTTTTAATTTTGTTTGATGTTAATTAGTTATTGGTTTATCTTTTAGTAGTGCTACCTCCACCTGAACTCCTGCTAGAGCTACTACTTCCTCCAGAACTTCTGCTCGAGCTTGAGCTTGAACCTGAGCTGGATGAAGAACGAACGGAAGATGAGTTGCTGCTACTTTTAGTTGGACTAGAAACAGATCGTGAAGAGCCTGAATTTGAGCTATTTACTGATTTAGAGCTAGTTGCAGGGCGACTAATAACACTCCTTGAATTGTTTTGAGTATTTGTACTTCGGTAAGTACGTGTATTACTACTTGTATTTGTAGGATTGCTTGACCTTACATTAGTGTTTGTTGTGGAAGCAGGGCGTTGATAGCTACTATTAGATCTTGTAGTTGAATATTCTCTGCTCGATCTTTCAGTTGTAGTTGGCGTATTGTACTGATAAGTACGACTGTTATTAGGAGTGCTAATCCTTGAGTTAGCTGATTCTGAACTTCTTGGAGTTTGATATCTCGCACTCGTATTTGTTCTTGTTTGATCTCGGTCAAAAGTATATCTCGAACTTTTTGTACTGCTAGAACTATTAGGTTTATTATAAACATTCTCCCTCGATTCGGTGCCTGCTCTGCTCGATGAACTACCAACATTTACAGTTTTTGATTGAGTTGTAGTGCGGTTATCGGAGCGTATGGATGAACTGTTGCGATCAGCTTTAACACCTACCTCCTGACGACTACTAGAAAAGTAACCACGATTTTCAGAAGCAGTTTTATTTGTACGGGAACTTGTAACTCGACTACCAAGGTTAGAATCTCTCGAACTTCGATTAGAAGATGTGCTGTAGCTAGTAGGATTTTTTAATGAGTTAGAAGAAATTGAGCTGCGACTTCTGCCTAAATTAGCTGTACTGTGATCGCGGTGACCATAATAACGAGAATTTAGATCGTAAGGATTAGTTCCGTAATAATAACCTGTATAATATCCTGTCCAGTAGCCACTATTATAGATATTACCATAAGAATAAGGACTCCAATAATTATATCCATAATATGGATAATAAAAGTCTGAATACCAATAACTATTGTATGGATAGTAACTAGAATAATGATAGTTGCTGGAATAAGGCGAATAAAAGTTGTTATAAGCATATGGATAACGATAATCGTATCCTATATAAATACTTGTTCCCCAAGCATATGGATTATAATCGTACCAATATGAATTTGTATAATACGAATCGTAATAACCAGCGCCACTTAACGGATTGTTAAAACGCCTAATCCTCGAAGCATAAGAATAATCGTAATAATCATCGTATTGAAAATTATCTTCGTAATAATAATTATCATCAATTTGTACTTCGCCATAAGTATTATCTTGAGCCTCATTTCCATTTTGATTTGTTTGCTCTTGAGTAGAAGGCGTTTCGTAAACAGGCTCTTCGACAACTATAACGGGAGTCATTCCTTGCGATTTTGCTCCAAATGAATATACATCATCATTATAAACCCCTGAATATTGCGGAGTTATGCATGATGCCAATGGAATCAATAAAATAGTTAATAGTTTAATGAGCGTTTTCATAATTACCTCCTTGGTTTTATATTTCAATTATTTCAAATGTCTATTTTTAAATTATGCGTAGTTTTGCACTAATTCAATTTTTTTAATAAAAAAGCAAATACTATACCACAATTTAAGATGGCTAAAAAATTTTCAACACGTGCAGAAGATTATTCACAATGGTACAACGATATAGTTAAACATGCAGAACTTGCCGAAAATTCTTCGGTAAGAGGAAGCATGGTTATAAAACCTTATGGCTATGCGCTTTGGGAAAATATGCAACATGAATTAGACAGGATGTTTAAAGAAACAGGACATGAAAATGCCTATTTCCCATTATTTATTCCAAAATCATTTTTCTCAAAAGAGGCTAGTCATGTTGAAGGTTTTGCCAAAGAATGTGCTGTTGTTACTCATTATCGTTTAAAAACTGATGAAAATGGAGATATAGTTGTTGACCCTGATGCTAAACTTGAAGAAGAATTGATAGTTCGCCCAACATCTGAAACTATTATTTGGGACACATATAAACGTTGGGTACAATCATATCGCGATTTACCGATTTTAATTAATCAATGGGCAAATGTTGTTCGTTGGGAAATGCGGACTCGCTTGTTCTTACGTACTGCCGAATTTTTATGGCAGGAAGGTCACACAGCTCATGCGCTTGAAAATGAAGCAATTGCAGAAGCAGAACAAATGCTGGATGTTTATGCAGATTTTGCTGAAAACTATATGGCTATTCCTGTATTGAAAGGAACAAAATCGCCAAACGAACGTTTTGCAGGTGCTCTCGAAACTTATTGTATCGAAGCAATGATGCAAGACGGAAAAGCATTGCAAGCAGGAACTTCTCATTTTCTTGGACAGAATTTCGCGAAAGCTTTTGATGTTAAATACTTAAGTAAAGAAAACACACTCGAATATGTTTGGGCTACCAGCTGGGGAGTTTCTACACGTTTGATTGGTGCAATAATTATGGGTCATAGCGATGATAATGGACTTGTACTGCCCCCTAAACTTGCACCAATTCAAGTGGTTATCATTCCAATTTACAAAAACGCTGAGCAATTAGATGCAATTTCCGAAGATGTTAAAGAAATTACCAAACGTCTTCGCTCTAAAGGAATTAGAGTTAAATTTGATAATCGTGATACTCAAAAACCAGGCTTTAAATTTGCTGAATACGAATACAAAGGCGTACCTGTCAGGTTTGGAATTGGACCTCGCGATTTAGAAAACAAAACAATAGAAGTTGCTAGGCGCGATAACTTAACGAAAGAGATAGTGCCAATGGAAGGCGTTGAAGATAAAATACTTGTATTGCTTGACGAGATTCAACAAAATTTATTTGATAGAGCAGTAGAATTCAGAACTAAAAATTCAAGAAATGTTGAATCCTGGGAAGAATTTAAAATCGAAATTGAAAAAGGCGGATTTCTTTATGCACATTGGGATGGGACATCTGAAACTGAGCAAAGAATTAAAGATGAAACAAAAGCAACAATTCGTGCAATTCCTTTAGATTTCAAAGAAGAAAATGGGAAATGCATTTATTCCGGAAATCCTTCAAATAAGCGGGTAGTTTTTGCTCGTGCCTATTAAAAATAATTTATAAAGAACATATTATCAATTAAATGGAACGAAAATTAAAAGCTTTTGAGCGCTTACTTAATATTATGGACGAATTACGAACAGCTTGTCCGTGGGATAAAAAACAAACGCTCGAAAGTCTTCGTTATTTAACTATTGAAGAAGTTTATGAGCTTTCTGATGCTATTCTTAACAATGATTTAGACGGAATAAAAAAAGAGCTGGGTGATTTAATGTTACATATGGTTTTTTATGCAAAAATAGGTTCTGAGAAAAATGCTTTTGATATGGCTGATGTTCTTGATAGCATAAGCGAAAAACTGATTTATCGTCATCCTCATATTTATAGCGATGTTGTTGCTGATGATGCCGAAACTGTAAAGCAAAATTGGGAACATTTAAAAATGAAAGAAGGAAGAACTTCTGTTTTAGAAGGCGTTCCTCAATCCTTACCGGCAATGGTAAAAGCATATCGAATGCAGGAAAAAGTTCGTGGTGTTGGATTTGATTGGGAAAAACCAGAGCAAGTTTGGGAGAAAGTTCAAGAAGAACTAGCTGAATTTCAGGATGAAGTTAGTAAATCGGGCGATAAAAAAAGAATGGAATCCGAATTTGGCGATGTTCTTTTTTCCTTAATTAATTATGCTCGTTTCTTAGATATCAATCCTGAAGATGCATTGGAAAGAACCAATAAGAAATTCAAAAAACGATTCGAATATCTGGAAAGAGAAACGATAGCCCAAGGCAAATCTCTCCACGATATGAGTCTGGCAGAAATGGATATTTATTGGGAAGCAGCTAAGAAGTTGGAAGATTAAATGATCAATATGCAAATTGTTGTCCTTTTGGGTTTGAAAATCAAGCTTTTTATTAAACAAGAAACCATAAAATTTCGGGTCAAACCGAAAAAATCATATTAAAATTTCGGTTCTAATCGAAAATATCGTATATTTGATTTGTAAAATCAATTAATATGATAAAAAGGCACATCAATAAATTGATTCTAGAGCGAATTAATGACAAGAAAGTTATAATCATTTTAGGTCCAAGACAATCGGGCAAAACAACTTTGCTTCAAGAGTTTATAGCTAAAGATTTCCCTAATGCTTTATGGTGGAATGGCGATGAAACCGATATACGGCAATCATTAAAAAACCCCACATCTACTATGTTAAAATCCCTAATTGGCGATAATAAATTGCTAATTATTGATGAAGCTCAACGAGTTGAGAATATTGGCTTATGT
>CAZTST010000101.1:0-13029 GCA_964616585.1 uncultured Draconibacterium sp. | reverse complement strand
AAATAGATTCTCAAAATAAAGCTGAAAAATTCTGGGATAGAACAGCAAGTAGCTATGACAAGGAAGAGAAAAAGGATGAAAAAACTTATTTACAAATTATTGAGAAAACTAAAAGTTATTTAAAATCAACGGATATCGTTTTAGATTTAGGTTGTGGTACTGGACTTGTTTCTAATGAAATATCAGAGTATGTAAAAAAGATTGATGCCATTGATTTGTCATCAAAGATGATTGAAATCGCAAAAGCAAAAGCTAAAAAACTGGATATACAAAATATTGAATATTCACAGGCAACAGTTTTCGATGACAGCTTGGAATTAGCTTCCTATAATGTTGTTTTATGTTTTTACATTCTTCATTTACTTGATGACCCGCAGGTAGTCATAAGAAGAATTCAAGAGCTTTTAAAGCCTAGTGGAGTTTTAATATCAGTTACACCCTGTATGGGAGAAAAACCTATTCAAAGTGGTTTGTTTTCAATATTTAGTAGAATAGGAATTATTCCTAGAATTAGTTCGTTTAAGCGACTTGATTTGGAAAGATTGATTGCCAAGGAAAGTTTTATTATTCTTGAAAGTGAGTGTTTGCCAAAAACATCAAATCAATATTTTATAGTATCAAAAAAAATAGTCTATGGATTTCGTGAAAAGTAAAACAAGAATTGCAGGTTTCTTATTTATTATCGCTATGATTGCAGGAATTTTTAGTGTAGCACCAGCAATTGATTCTGCTGAATATTTAACAGAGGCTACGACAAATTCTAATCAGGTGATAATAGCGGCTATCTTCCAGTTCATTATGTCACTTGCTTATATCGGAGTAGCTATTTTACTATATCCCATTATCAAAAGGTTTGGTAAAAGCTTGGCAATTGGTTTTTTGAGTTTTAGAATAATTGCTACAACTCTTGTCATTTTTGGAACAATATTACTGTTATCAATTTTAGCTCTAAGTCATGAAACTATTGGATATTCATCTTCAGATTTAGAGATATTAGGAACTGTTCTAAAAGCTACACGAGACTACATAAATCACGTTTTTATGATTTTAATTTTATGCTCAGGAAATATTGCTTTATACATTTTATTAATTCAATCAAAATTAATTCCACGGTGGATTTCAGTCATAGGGGTGCTTGGTGCTTTATTGTCTGTGATTGCCAGTTTTTTGGTTTTATTTCGAGTAGTTGAAATTATTACACCTGAATACCTGATTTTGAATATGCCAACAGGACTGATAGAATTGATTTTAGGAATATGGCTAATAATAAAGGGATTTGATAAAAAAGTATTATTGATTGAAAATAAATAACGAACGCACAACAAATGGTATATTGCATGCGGGTTTCAGTGGTTTGCAAAGGTTTATGGCTCGTAAAAAAAGTTATTGTAAACTGATAGGAAACCGCTTCGAAATCCCGCACGACACCATACCATAAAACGTTAGCAAACATAATAAAATCACCATATGTTTACATTTAACGAAACTATTTTGTATCTTTGTAAATATTTGATTTTATACAAAAAATGATAAAACGATTTGAAACGAAATTGCTAGAAGAAGCTTTTGAATTTATTAAAAAACAAAATCTTAAAACTAGAAAGAAAATATTTCAAAATATAAGAAGAGCAGAACAACAACCTGACCCAAAGTTCTTTAAAAAATTGACTGACGAGATTTGGGAATTTAGAACGCTATATTCAGGAATTCAATATCGGCTTTTAGCATTTTGGGATAAAGTTGATAAAACAGAAACACTTGTTTTTGCAACTCACGGAATTGTAAAGAAAACAAGCAAAGTCGATAAAAAAGAAATTGACAAGGCGAATAAAATTAGAAACGAATATTTTAAAAATACGAAGATATGAAAAGTTACACTTTAGACCAAGCAGAAGACCTTTTAATAGGGAAAAAGGGAACTGAAGTAAGAGACGAATATGAATTTGAGTTAAAACTTGAATTGATTGGAGATATGATTAAAACAGCTAGAAAGAAAAGAAAATTAACTCAAGAACAATTAGGAGAATTAGTTGGAGTAAAAAAGGCGCAAATTTCTAGACTTGAAAATAGTACTGGAAATGTAACTTTTGAAACAGTAATGAGAATTTTTGATGCTTTGGGAGCAAAACTGAATTTAACCCTTCAAATGTAGAAAATTACGTTTGCTAATAAAGGCTCATATGCAATAGTTCCGAAGTTTCGGGACTACAGCATATAGCCGCAAACGTCAGATTGTCTTATTACAACAAACAATAATTCGTAGTTTATATTAAAAATATTTCTTGCATATGATGTATTTATGGTGTATTTTCACACCAAAAAAATAAATATTATGACTAGACAAAGTATTTCGTTTACGCAACCAAATGATGAATGGTTAAAAAATCAAGTTGACAGCAAAGAGTATTCAAGTAAAAGCGAATTGATAAATGATTTAGTGCGCCAAGCCAGAAAGCAACAACGTCAAATTGATTGGATAAGTTCTAAATTGGAAAGTGCTGAAAATAGTGGATTTACCGATGACAGTAAAGAGCAAATATTAATAGAATCCAAGTCTTTACTTAATGGCTAAATATAGATTAAGCAATACAGCTAAAGAGGACTTAATTAGAATTCATCATTACGGAGTTAAGAAATTTGGAATAACACAAGCTGACAAATATTTTGATTCGTTTTTTGAATATTTTGACATTATAACTCAACGTCCATTTTCATTTGAATCCGTTGATTATATAAAAAAAGGATATAGACGTTGTGTTTGTGGTTCTGATAGTATTTATTTCAAAGTAAATTCTGACATTGTAGAGATTATGGCTATTGTTGGTAAACAAGATTTGAATAATATCATAAATGATTAAATTACAGTTGGATGGCTTATATGCGATATAAGGTGCAGTCGAGACCTTTAGCTTCTCGATGCCGCTACTGTAATTAGCCGCAACCGGCATGCATTATTAAAAAATATGAGATTAATATCAATTTTATTGGCCCTTATATTTTTGACATTAATTAAATAACAAAGCATAATAATGTGTATTATGCAATAGTGATCCATCAGCTGACGGATTGGTTTACATATATTTTCATTTTATCCCCGATTTAAGTTTCAGTAAAAATAGTGTTTCAGTTTGAATCGGAATATTGGTTTATTATAATTGCAGAAATATTTTAAAACGCTTAAAGCATAGAAAAAACCCTGTCAGGTTTTAGACGCCTGACAGGGTTAGTTTACTATTTTAAAACTGCTAAAGCAGCCTTATAATCAGGTTCATCAACAATTTCAGGAACTTGTTGTGTGTAAATAATTTTACCTTTTTCATCGGCAATAATTACCGCGCGAGATTCCAGATTTGCCAATGGTCCGTCAATAATCTCTACTTTATAATCTCTGCCAAAATCGCCTGTACGAAAATCGGATAGCGTTTCAACATTATTCAAACCTTCGGCACCGCAAAAACGTGCTTGTGCAAAAGGCAAATCTTTAGAAATACATAAAACAACTGTATTTTCTAATGAAGAAGCTTCCTGATTAAAGTAGCGTACTGAAGCAGCGCAAGTGCCAGTATCTAAACTTGGGAAAATATTTAAAACTAAACGTTTTCCGGCATAATCTGCCAAACTTGCATTTGATAAATTGTTTTTTACCAAAACAAAGTCGAGCAATTGACTTCCAACTTTAGGCAAATCGCCCAAAGTGTGAATTTTGTTACCTTTTAAAGTTATTTCGGCCATTGCTTATTTTTTTGCTAAATAAGATGCAACACCTTCATGAGTAGCTGTCATTGCCTCATCACCTTTTTTCCAATTGGCAGGACAAACCTCGCCATGCTCTTCGAAATACTGCAAAGCATCAACCATTCGGAGCGCTTCATCAATACTACGACCAAGAGGTAAATCGTTAACTACCTGATGACGAACAACTCCTTGTTTATCAATCAAAAACAAACCACGATAAGCAACCGCAACTCCATCAAATGTAGAAAGATCATCTTCTTCGTCATAATCATACTCGCCTGCCAAAACATCATAATTTTCGGCAATGGTTTTTGATAAATCAGAAACCAAAGGATATTTAACGCCTTTGATGCCTCCATCTTTTAATTCGGTATTTAACCATGCCCAATGGCTATGTTCGGAGTCAACTGAACAGCCAACTACCGCTACATTACGTTTTTCAAAATCTTCTATTCTTTCCTGAAATGCAAGAATTTCGGTAGGGCAAACAAAAGTAAAATCGAGGGGATAGAAAAAGAAAATTACATGTTTTTTTCCGATGAATTGTCCAAGAGAGAACTTTTCAACTATTTCTCCACCATTTACAACAGCAGTAGCTTCAAATAATGGAGCTTTCTGTCCAACTAAAACTGACATTTTATTTATTTTTTAATGTTTACAATATTGTTCGGCAAAGTTACAAAAAAGAGCTCTTGCAATTTGATTTTTAATAAAAAATTTAAGTATTCCAATACCTAATTTAATCTACTATGATTTGATCAAAGTCAACATCTAAATCTTTTCGATTGTAGAAATCGTAAAGAGTCATCATTCGCAATTCAAAATAATTTCGCCAGAAAGTTTGTAATGCTCTGATATGAGCAATTGTAGCTTTATCTTTTTCAGTTTGAGCAATATTTAGGTCGGTAACAGAAATTTTTCCAATCAAATATCTGTTTTTTGAAGCTTCGTAGCTTTTTGCGGCAACTGTATCACTTTTTGCGGCAATTACTAATTGATTTTGTTGCATATTATATTCCGAAACCTTTAGAAAAATGTTCTGACTAAAATCAAGTCGCTCCTGCTCTACTGAAGTCTCAACCAAATCAGCATTGCTTTCGGCCATTTTCACCTTACCTTTTCGCATTCCCCAATCTAAAATTGGTACTTCAAGTCCAACACTTAATTGTTGCTGATTTTCAGGTTTTGTATAAGAATCGTTTATTGTTAATGCATTACCCATTAAGCCAAACACAGCATATAAATTAGCATTAAATCCATTTTCTGTTTTAGCACGATTAACATTTGCTTGCGATTCGAGTAATCGTCTTTCAAAATCGACCATACTGGAACTGTTTTTCATAGCTCGCTCCAATGCAAGTTCGTATTCTACATTACTAAAATTTTGAGGTTGAGGAATTATAAGATGAATATCCTCATCGTTTTTTAAACGAAGAAAAGATTTTAAACGAAAAGAAGTATTCTCCAACTCCAAATTTGACTTTTCAAGAGCCGATTGTGCATTTAAAAAGTTAAGTTCTAGTTGCAGTAAATCGTTTTCGGCAATTTTTCCCGAAACATATCTACCTTGTGCAATTTTATATAAGGTATCATAATTCGATACATTTATCTGAGCCACACGTTGATCTATTTGAGCCGAAAGTAAATTAAAAAAATAATTTACAGCTGTAAGCGAAACCTGTTCTACAGTTTCTAAATATTCTTTTTTAGCAGTCTGATATTTAAGCGGTTCTATCTGTTTATCCCATTTGTATTGGTTATAATTGAATAGCGGCTGACGAAATCCAAGATTTATTGGAGTTGACAAATAATTTTTCGTAGTAGTAGTGTCGTAAAAGTTATCTATTCGTTGTAAACCACTCGAAAGAAAAATATTACCTCCTGTTAAGCCAACCACTTTATTCAATCGTAAATTACCGGAATAAGAAGTATAGCTTTGATTGATATATTCTTCTGTTCCTGAGGCACTTGTATAAATTTTAAATGCTCTGTTTAACGATGGAATAGTGCCATCGAAACTCAAACTTGGCAATAAACTCCGTTTATAAGTTTTAAATTCCCAATAACTGGCACGCAGCTGATGTTTTGCAATAAGAGCATCGGGCGATTGTTGTTTTGCAATATTAATTACCTCTTCAAGAGTTAATTGGCGAGTTTGGGCTGTTGAATTTAATGAAAAACTCAGGTTAAAAAGAAATAAAAAAGTATATATTGATATTTTCATTATGTGCAATTTATTCGTGACGTAAGGAAGCAACAGGATCTTGTAAAGCAGCTTTTTTGGCTGGCATATAGCCGAAAAGCACTCCAATTCCCGCCGAAACTCCAAAAGAAATTAAAATAGAAAATGCTGAAACAATAGTTAAAATTCCGGTTAACTGCGTAATTAAGAAGGCGATAATCAAACCAAGAAAAATACCGATTATACCACCAATAACAGAAATTAAAGTTGCTTCTGTTAAAAACTGAAGAATAACATCATTCTGTGTGGCTCCAATAGCTCGCCTTACTCCTATCTCGCGAATACGTTCCATTACTGAAGCCAGCATAATATTCATTATGCCAATTCCACCTACGATTAAAGAAATACTGGCAATAGCGCCTAAAACAATATTAAAAATATTGCGAGTTTTTTGTTCTTGTTTCAATAAAAGTTCCGGAACTATGACTCGGAAATCTTTTGCTCCTGCATGTCGTCGCTCCAACATTCGTTGAAGCACATTAGCTGTGACTTGCAATTGCTCAGCTTCTTTTACCTGCACAACAATTTTATCGAGTTGATTTCGATTGCTATTACCTGTTGCATTATCATTTCTTCCGGAAACTAAACTTGCTTTACTTATAACCGAGCGATCGTTAAAACGCAAAAGTGCTGTTTGAATAGGCGCATATACATTCATATTAAAATCATCGATACCTAAATTACCATCGCCGGAACCAATACCTCTGCTTTTAAGTACACCGATAACCTTTAGCCAAACATCGCCACACTTAATTTGCTTTCCTACAGCATTTTCAGTTGGAAATAAGCGTGATTTTATTTTATGTCCAATAATACAAACCTGTTCACCATTTTGATAATGTTTTTCATCGAAAAACTGACCTTGATTTAAATCAAGCCCATAAACTTCAAAGAAATCAGGTGTTACACCTGTAAAATCGCCGGCAATGCTTTTGTTAGCATAAACAACAATTGCTTCATTTGTAACTTCAGGCGATACACGCACAACGGTTGGAATAATATTCTTAATCGCGGCTGCTTCTTCAAGATTTAATCCCGGAGAAAGTTTTGCTTTGGCAAGATCATTTTCTTCTTGAGTTTCGCCATCGGCAGACGTAGTCTCTGCTGCGTTAATCAATCGTGGAGTTATCACAATATTGTTAACACCAACAAGTTTCATTTGGTCGAGCACTTCCTTTTTAGCTCCATTTCCAATTGCAAGCATCGAAATAACTGCTGCAACTCCAAAAATAATTCCTAAGGCAGTTAGCAATGAGCGGACTTTATTCTCCAAAATAGCTTTGGATGCAATTTGCAGAACAAGCAGATACTTATCCAGTTTTATTTTAATTCTATTCATGATTGCGGATTAGTTTTTTATCTTCCATTCGCTTGCACCTTCCGGTGGAAGAAGATACAACTCATCTCCAGCCATAAGTCCACTTTTAATAATAATGCTATTATCGTTGCTTTTTCCGGTTTCCACTAGTCTTTTAGAACCTTTAACATACACATACTGAACACTATCCTTTACATATAAACATTCTAGTGGAACGAAAACCATATCGTTAAGTACTTCGGTAATAATAACATTCTTCGTTGACATTGCCGGACGAAGACTTTCGTCGGAACCATCAACAAAAATGGTGACTTCAAAAACATTTGCACTGGAATTACGAAGCTCTTCGCCAATATTAGCAACATTAGTAACTTTTCCTTTTAACTCTTTTCCGGGAAAAGCATCAACGCCAATTTCTACATTTTGACCTACTTTTATTTTACTGATATCAATTTCGTTGATATAGGTTTTAACCAACATACGCGTTAAATCAGGCAACTGAGCAATTACCGGACTCCAAGGACTAATCATGGAGCCGGTTTCAACCTTTTCGCCTCTTCGTGTTTTAGAATATATAACCATTCCCGGTTGAGGAGCTTTGATTGTAAATTCTCTTAGAATGTCCATAGTTTGGCGCTTCACATTCGTTTGCTTTTTTAGATCAATCATAATTTGCTGAATAGTAGTTTCTTCTTTTTCTTTGCGCAAAAGATAACTTTCCACAGCTTGTTCGTAATTACGTTTAGCTTTTTCTAAATTTATTTCTGCCTGACGCTGAATGGCAGGAGCTTCAAATTTTGAGTTTTCAACCTCAAGCCCTAATTCCTCAGTTGAATAGTGCAAATTGATGATATTATCGCGAGCAGCGCGTAGAGTTAATGCCGAATCGAGTTTAGAATTGGTTATTTGAGTATTCAATTTTTCGATATTGGCATCAATTTCGTCCAATCTATTCATTACAACGGTTTTATCAAGACTTGCTATAAAATCACCAGTTTCAACAACAGTTCCTTCAGGAATAATATTTTCTAATTTAATTTCGTCATAAATTTCGATATTCCGCAGATTCTGAGGACCAACAATTTGGGTTGAAAATTGCGAATCCAGCTCACCGGTTGTGGTAACGCTAATTTTAAATTCACCTTGTTCAGCTTTAACAATAATACTGTCCTGTGTTTTAGCTCCAGGAATAATCCACCAGATTATGATAATGGCAATATTAACAAATGCTGCAATGCCGTAATTTTTTCTTGACATGATTAATATTGGTTTTGGTTTTATTTTTGAACTCCAAAGATACAAAAGCTTCTTGAAAAACTTTATGGTAATTTGTAATGAAAAAAATAGTTGCTCGTCTTAGAATTAGAAATCAATTAAATTTGATGCAATTTGAACAAAAACCTTGCTTTTGATGCTTCAGAATGAATTTAAAGAAAAGTTTTTCCCTTTGAAAGACAAACTGTTCCGCTTTGCACGGCAATTTGTTAAACGCGATGATGAAGCTGCTGATATTGTTCAAGATACGTTCTTAAAATTATGGATAAAAAGAGACAATTTAAATGAAATTAGAAATCCGGAAACTTTTGCCATGACAATGGTTAAAAATGCAAGCATCGATCGTTTAAGAAAACTTAAAACCCTTAGAATGGATGAGCTAAATAAAGATCCTGTATATAATCATACACCTTTGGATAGTTTAACTCAAAATGAGGCTTATAAACAAGTAATAGCAGCTATGATATCGTTAAGCGAGCAACAACAAATGCTCTTAAAATTACGCGATATTGAAGGTTATGAATATGATGAAATAGCAGAAATATCCGGTTTAAGCTTAAATAATATTAGAGTAAATATTTCGCGAGCTCGTAATTTGATAAAAGAAAGATTATTAAAACAAGAACAAAATGAATTGGTTAGAAATAGAACAACAGCTTGAGTGTTTTTGGAAAGGAGAAACAACATTGGGTGAAGAGAGGCAATTAAAAAGTGCTTTTTCGCGCGATGATGTGCCTGCTCATTTAGAATCTTATATTAGCTATTTCACTTTTGTTGCTGAACAGAAATTGATTAAACATCCTCAAGAAAACTTTGAATCAGAACTCTTAGAAAAATTAAGCTTCAAAAGAAAAACGCATTTTGCACTTCCCAAACTTCTTGCTTATGCAGCAGGACTTTTAATACTTTTTAGCAGTGCTTTCTTTTTGTATCAAAGAACAGAAATAAAAACGCCAAAATACGAGCCATTAACTGCAAAAGAAATTGATATAGCAAAAAAATATATGGGATTTTTAGCTCAAAATCTTGAACAGTCTGTTACATTCTCAACACAAAATCTCGAAAAGCTCAAACTGTTAAATAAAGGATCTCAAAATATTCAACATTATGAAAACGCTTATCAAAAGCAAATTATGAATCTTAATAAAATTGAATATATCAATTTATCATTCAACGAATTAAAATATTTAAAAATATTAAAATAAAATTATAAAATTAAAATTTAGAAATCATGAAAAAAATCACATTAACAATTTTAACGGCTTTTATAGCCATAAGTTTAAACCTCAACGCGCAATCTGCAGTTGATAAAATAATAGATAAATATAGCGGCTCCGCCGGATATACATCGGTAACTATTAATAAGTATATGTTCGAAATGATTTCGCGTATGGATACTACAAAAGAAGGAAAAGAATTTCGTGATGCCGTTTCCAAACTGGAAAGCATTAGAATTTTGGCTATGGATTCCAAGAATAGTGATGGCGTAAATCTTTATCAATTAGTAATGAGCACATTACCTGCAAAGGAATACAAAGAGTTAATGACTATAAAAGAAAACGGCAATGATGTAAAATTTATGGTTCGTGAAAAAGGTGATATCATTACAGAATTAATTCTAATCTCAGGAGGCGAAAAAGAGGAAAATGCCTTAATCGTTATTAAAGGCGAAATTAATTTAGCCAGCATTGGCTCTATTGGTAGAAGTATGCATATTGATGGCTTGGAGCAGTTGGGAAAGCTGAAAGAGAAGAAGTAGAAATTTCCGGTTTCGGGACATAATCGATACTTGTGGCGTAAATATTTACGATATGTTCGTTTGTTGTTGAACGTGTTTTTTGAAAAAGTTCAGCCATTTGGTCAATGGTCAACCATACAGTTTCATTTATACACTTGCATACAACAATTGCATACCCATCAATTGCGCATATATCAGCTTTAGCTTAAGTAGTTAATGACTTGTTTTATAATCACTTATTTGAATTACATAATTCCGATTAAAACCCTTGAATTAAAAATCCTCCATCCACGGCAATGCTTTGTCCTGTGATATAACTTGCTGCCGGCATACATAAAAAAGCAACCAAACTAGAGACTTCTTCAGCTTCGGCAATTCGCCCCATGGGTGTATGAGCAAGAATTTCTTTGTAATAGGCTTCGTCTTGCAAAAGCTTTTCAACTAAGGGTGTTCGTGTGTACCACGGAGCTACGGCATTAACTCTAATACCATCTTTTGCCCATTCAACTGCCAGATTTTTAGTCAGTTGATGAATAGCTGCTTTGCTCATTCCATAAGGCGGACCAGTTCGTAAATGAGTAAATCCGGCAACCGAAATAAGATTTACAATAGCTGCATCTCCTGTTGCTTTTAAAAAAGGATATGCCAATCGCGACATCTCAAAATTGGAAGTCATATTAGTTGACATAATTTTTTCATATTCCTCAAGCGTAAATTCAATAGCTTTCTTCCGAATATTAGTTCCCACATTATTAACCAGAATTTCAAAACTTTCCCATGTTTTTTTTATTGCTTCAAATAAATCATTTCGACCATCTTTTGTGCTTACATCAGCAGCAAAACCATAAGCATTAAAACCTTTTTGTTTCCATTTTCTTAATCGCTGATTAACAAGTGATTGATCGCGAGCTACAATAAAAACTTCTCCGCCAAGATTAAGTATTTCTTCGGCAACAGCAAAACCAATACCTTTTGTTCCACCGGTAATTAAGGCTCTTTTTCCAGTGAGAAGCCATTTTTTTTGATGCATATTAAAATATTTTTTGAGTAATTAATACAGGATAAATATGTGTAAAGGCTTCAGCTAAGAGGATAATTATAAAACCCCATTCGTTTTTTAAATTTACCGGTCGTGTAACGCCAAAAAGTAATGAGATAAATGGAATGAACAATCCATACCACATCCATTCGGCGCCTTGTAAATGATTAATATAAAAGAGCCAGTATAGCACTATGGGTAAAATTATCAAAGTGATAACTATCCGTTTTGCCAGACTAAAATTTTTATAAAACAAAGTATATAATAGTGCAATTAATGCTGAAATAAGAAAAACCACTATTCCTATAAAGGAGGAGTCGTAAAGTTTTAGAAACGCTAAGATAACACCTCCAATCATTCCCAATGTGACTAAACCACTGAGAATATGTTTGTTTCTTAAAGTCCAATAAATTCCCCAAAGTGAGGCAATTCCTAAAATTATCATGTCTATTTTCATACTAATATGTGTTTAGGGAACTGCAAAATAAAGCTTGTTCCATTGTTAGATTCTGATTCAAAACGGACTGTTCCATTGGCGTTTTCCGTCATTTTTTTTACTAAAGACAAGCCTAATCCTGTTCCTCCGGTTTTAGTTGTAAATTGAGGCTCAAATATGTGTGGTTTTTCTTTATCAGGAATTCCGCAACCATTGTCTGTAATTTTAATTTCAATTGTACTGTTAAACGATTTCAATTCAACTTTAATCAGACCACTGTCTTTTTCTGACATTGATTGGATAGAATTTTTTAATAAGTTATTTAAAATACGAATAAATTGATTGCGGTCGGCAAAAATATTGACTTCATCATTTGTGAAAATCGTTTCAAAGTGAATATTGTCGTGACCCGAAAATAAGTCTATTGAACTCATTAATAGCGATTTTACAGCAATTACCTCAGTTTTTGTTTGTTCCAGAGCAGCAAAACTAGAAAATTGCGAAGCAATATCGGACAGACTGTCTATTTGTTCTGTAAGGTTTTTAGTAATCCTGCTTAGTTTTCTGTCAAAATCTTCGCCTCCTTCTTTCCATGCTTTTTCAAGATACTGAATATTTAGTTTCATCGGAGTTAGCGGATTTTTAATTTCGTGAGCAATTTGTTGCGCCATTTCCCGCCAAGCCGATTCGCGCTGAGAGCGTGCAAGTATTTCTGCGCTTTCTGCCAACTCATCAACCATGCGGTTATATTCTAAAATCAAAGCACCAATTTCATCTTCTTTATTCCATTCAATTTTCTCATTGTTTGCTTCTAGTCGTACCCTTTGGATTTTTTCTTTTAACAGTTTTAATGGTTTTGATAAGTAATTGGAAATTAGTATGGTTAATGCTAAAGTGAGCAGAATTAAAAACATATAAATGTTAAGATAGGCCACCAAAAAGCCTGATATCTCTTCTTCTAACTCATTCTGTTTGGCAAAATAGGGCAAATTTAAATAGGCCGCTGTTTGATTATCGAAAGACCGGAAAGGCAGATAAGCAGAATAGAATTCTTGTAATCCTATTTGTTCACTATGCATATACAAGGAGCTCTTCAATATTCCCAGATTATAAAATGCGTTTGGATTTATACGGCGAGAAAGTAGTTCTGAATCAAATAGTTGAGGTCTGGAGCTAGCAAGCAATTTCCCATCAACATCAAACAAATTGATGTCAGTAAAAAAGACTTGAGAAAATTTAATCAGTA
>CAZTST010000100.1:12767-13151 GCA_964616585.1 uncultured Draconibacterium sp. | reverse complement strand
GTTTTGAATTTTCATATTTCTATTTTTTTTTATCTTATGATTTCAGCCATATCAGAATTGGAGAAAAAACCAGAATAAAAATACCACTAAAATGAAGTAAAATCACCCAATTATATTCGTCTTTTGAAAAAGGTTTTGGTTCCTCAATATCTTTTCTTGTCAAAACCTGTAAATCAACTTCAAGAGCTTCTGCAAGAGCATTTAAGGTAAAAGTTCTTGGGTCAACTTCTCCACTTTCAATTCTTTGTATAGTTCTCACACTCAAACCTGTTTTATCGGCCAGGTCTTCTTGAGTCAGCCCTTTGAGCAGGCGAAGTTCTTTAATTTTTGTTCCAATATTTTCCATATTTTTCAAGACCTCCGCGCGCATGGGGTGCGAATTCT
>CAZTST010000100.1:0-12757 GCA_964616585.1 uncultured Draconibacterium sp. | reverse complement strand
ATAGCGAATACACCACTTCATTTACCCGACATTTACCCGACACATTGCTTGATAAAATTGCATAAACAGCAGCAAAACGTACAGATTTACTTAAATTCAAGAATTTCAAATTATTTTGCGTACCAATCAAGAACACGAATT
This sequence comes from uncultured Draconibacterium sp., assembly GCA_964616585.1. Taxonomy (GTDB): domain Bacteria; phylum Bacteroidota; class Bacteroidia; order Bacteroidales; family UBA12170; genus UBA12170. The sequence continues at coordinate 12,616 of CAZTST010000100.1, read as the reverse complement.
TCGATTTGTGAATTTTCAGCACTTACCAAAGATTTGAATTTATCCAAATCGCTAAAACCGTTTGTTCCTCTAAAATGATAAGGATAAATAACTTTAGGTTGCATAATCAAACTTGCTTTTGCTGCTTCATCAACATCCATAGTATAGGGAAGATTCATACACAAAAAAGCAATATCTATGTTTTTAATATCCTGTATTTCAGGTATATTGCCGGTGTCGCCACTAATATAAATCCGTTTTTCTCCAAGAGTAAGAATATAACCATTGCCAACACCTTCAATATGACGCGAGATACCAGTAACCGGATAATTATAGGCAGGAATACATTCGATTTTTATGTCCATAATTTTACTGTTTTCGCCATTAGCCAAAATGTGCAGTTTGGATTTGAAATTTTCATCTAATTTCTCCGCTACTTCTTGAGGAACAATAAAATTAGCACCGACGGCTTTAATTCCTTCCAAAGTAGTTTTACTTAAATGATCGCCATGGCTATGAGTAATAAAGACTAAATCGGGAGCAGCGAAACGGCTGTAAACAGATGGATCGCCAACAGGATCGATATAAATTGTAAGCTCATTCCATTCCCAAACCATGCTTGCATGTTGAATTGGATAAATTTTTAAATCGCCTTTTTGAGTTGGCCAAATTTCTTGAGCTGTGCTAATTAAAACACCAAAAAGAACAAATATGCTTAAAAAGAATGTTTTTATTTTCATGGCAAATAGTTTTAAAATGAAGGCTTAAAGATAAATAAAAATTTCAGCTTTTGTTTTGGAATTTAATCAGGGCTTTGCTTTGAGTGAATAGTCAGGGCTTCACTTAGAGTGAAATCAGGGCTTTAGTGCAGTCAGGGCTTCACTTTGAGTGAAACCCTGACTAGAGAATCCCTGACTGGCATTTCAGTTAATCTTGATAAAATTATAAGTAATGCTTCCAACTTGTATTTCGGCAGCATTTGGATCTGGATCGAAAACAGCTTTCAAGGCAGCCTGAACAGCCATATTATGTAAATTAATATCAGATACTGTTGTGCCTTTTTGCAATATTTCTGCGCTTATAACTTTACCGTTTTTATCAACTCTGATGCGGACGTTTACTTTGCCTTGATCATCAGAATTATAACTGGGTTTTGGTAGCGAGTTAGCTTTTCGATTGCCTAAATCGTATGAAATCCCATTAGATCCTAATCCACCAATACCACTATAATTTGGCGCATTTGGAACTCCTGTTTCAACGCCTTTGTCCCCGGCTTGTTGATCATTGCCTTCAGAACGACTGGTTTTACTTCCTGTGTAAATTAATCGTTGATCTACAACAGGCTCTGGTTCAAGTTCTTTGGGTTTTATTTCTTTTTTAGGTTGTTCAATCTTTTTTTCCTCTATTGGTTTTTCAATTTCTTTTTTAGGTTTCGGTTTTGAAACAATTGCAGGAGCTTCTTCTGTGTCTTCCTTTACAATTTCTTCTTTTGGCGAATCCTTTACAGTTTCTTCAATAATTTCCTCAACAGGCTGCAGTGGAGGTGTTTGAAGTTCTTCAGGTTGCTCTTGCTCAATGTTTTGTCCAACTTCGCTAAAACCTAAATTTACTTCTACACCTTCTTCATCCGGCAATGGCAAAGGTGTTTTTAAGGCAAGAAAAAATAAAGCCAAAATCAGCAAAGCATGAAACAAAATTGTTCCAAGCCATGCTTTAACTTTATCTTTTATTTCCTGATTCATCAATTTTTATTTTGCCGGACTTGTGGCCAAAATAACTTTATGCTTTTGTCCGCTTTGCCTATTTATTCCGTTTATAGCATCAATTACGTTTACAATATATTGAACAGGAACACTTTTATCGCTACGCAATACTACTGTGCCGTCTATTTGAGAAGCCAACTCAGTACTTAATTCTTGCTGTAGATTATTTTCTTCAATGCGATGTTTGTCAAGATAATAGTCATACTGATCATTGATATAAATTGTAACATTTTGCTTTGCCATTGTTTTGCTGCTGCTGCTTGGTAAAAGCAGTTTTATGGCATTTGGACTGATTAAAGTTGAAGTAATCATAAAGAAAATGAGCAATAAAAACACCAAATCAGACATGGCTGCCATATTGAATTCTACTTTACTTTTATTTCTTGATTTTATAGCCATTTTTTAAAGATTTAACTTGCAGGTTCGTTCAAAACATCCATAAAATCACTTGCACGTGCTTCGAGTAAAAACACAAGTTTTTCAATTTTTGCCACCAAAATATTATACATAACATAAGCCATAATACCTACAATCAGACCTCCAACAGTTGTTATCATTGCTTGATAAATTCCTGACGAAAGTAATTGAATATCAATATTATTACCGGCCATCGACATATCGTAAAAAGCTCTAATCATTCCAATTACTGTTCCTAAAAATCCTAACATTGGAGCTGTGCTGGCAATAGTTGAGATTGTATTGGTATTTTTTTCGAGCCGGGCAACTTCAAGATTACCAACATTTTCGATAGCGGCATTGATATCGTTTAATGGTTTTCCGATTCTACTTAAACCTTTCATAATCAGGCGAGCTATTGGCGTATCTTCTCTTTTACACAATTCAAGAGCTGTTTCGATTCTGCCTTCGTGAATATTATCACGAATCATATTCATAAAGTTTTTGTCTTCCTGCGAACTTCGAGAAATGGCAAGATAGCGACCGATAAAAATATAAATTGTTATCACTGAAAGCAGTCCGAGTATGGCCATTATCCAACCTCCTTTTATAACTAAGTCGATAACGGTAAGACTTAGAAAGCCACTTTCGCCGTTCATAAGTTCCTTAGAGCCAGCAATTGTGTCGTGAACAAGACTAGGAATTTGCAGTAAAATATTAAGTATCATTTTCTTCAGTATTTAATCCATTAAAATTAGCGATTAATAAGGCGAGGCAGTAATTAAGCCCATTCAATTTTAAACATAAATTTGTTAATATAGAAACTCAACAACTTTGAAAATATTGTACCGAAAGGTCAAATCAGAGTATAAAAGCTTGTAGGAATTGCGGCAAAGTTTGTGGGTAGAAATACACAACTATATAGCCGATAAGTAATAAAATCAAGCCCATAAAAATAAAAAAAAACTGCTAATATATTTTTTCTTTTTAATAAACTATAAATCCCAAAAACAACAGCAATAAATCCGATTATAAACAAAGTAAGTATCATCCGCGTAAAAATACTAATTTGTTATCACTACTTTCTGATTCTTTAAAATAATATCCTTCAGAATTAAAATGAATTAAATCCGTTGGGTTTTTTAATTCGTTTTCAAGAATAAACCTACTCATTAAACCTCTTGCTTTTTTAGCAAAGAAACTAATCATTTTATATTCGCCGGCGTTAAAATCTTTAAAAACGGGAGTGATGATATTTGCTTTTAATATCTTTTTATTCAATGCTTTAAAATATTCGTTTGAGGCTAAATTTATTAAAATATCATCGCCTTGCGACTTCAATACTTTGTTTATGTTGTTAGTTAATTTATCTCCCCAAAAATCGTATAATCCATTAAAAGTTTTAGTGTTTAGCTTTGTTCCCATTTCTAAACGATAAGGTTGAATTAAATCCAAAGGACGAAGGACACCGTACAATCCGCTCAAAATGCGCAAATGTTTTTGAGTATAAAAAAGCTGTTTTTCGTTGAGAGTTTCAGCATCCAGGCCTATATAAACATCACCTTTAAAAGCAGGAAGTGCTTGTTTGGCGTTTTCTAAATCAAATGGGCGAGCCCAAATGGCAAATCGCTCTTGATTCAAATGTGCTAATTTATCGCTGATTACCATTAATTTGCTCAAATCCTCAGAACTATATTTCTTTAATAATTTAACAAGTTTTTCAGCATGTGGCAAAAAATCGTTTTCAGAGAATTGTAAAGTCTGAGCTTTTTGTTCAAAATCGAGAGTTTTTGCAGGTGAAATAATTATTAGCATGCGTTAGGGTTTATTTTCAATTAATTACAAAGAAATGGCATCTATTTAATCTATCAGAATGAATCTAATTTCAAAATTTAAATAGCCATTTTAACTCCGGGAATTGTTTGAAGCTCAATATATAAGTTTTTCATCATCAACTCATTAAGCAAGCGAATATGAACCGTATAGCTGGTATATTTTCCTTTGCCAATTTAAAAATGAAATTCCCAATTGAACAAAAACCTGTTCTATTATGGCTCGATTATCGGCATGGCGATTATTGGCCAACATAATGATTTTCAGGTCGTAATTGACAGGAAATATTATTTTTTCATTGTTATCGAATGGATTCTGATGAAACGGCATTCCGTGATTTTTTTCAAAGATAAAAGAAAATAATTTGTTTTAGGCAATGATTTTATTCACTTCGGATATAATTTTAGCCCAACGTATTTCGTCCATTTTTGCACCAATAACTTCAATAACATTGCCGGCAAGCAAAGCGCCAATTTTACCGGCTTTGTCTAAACTCATTCCTTTCATCAAACCAAATAAAAAGCCTCCGGCATATAAATCGCCTGCGCCAGTTGTATCGTGGCTGTTAACATCAATAATTCCGATTTGATATTTGATGCCGTCTTTTTTAATAAGTGAGCCAAATTTCCCGACTTTAACAATCGCAATATCAACAAATTCAGAAATTATTTCTAAAGCTTTTTCTGGATTTGTTTCACCTGTAAATGAGCGGGCTTCTTCTTCGTTGGCAAACAAAATATCTACATATTTTTTACTCATTTCTTGCAAAAAAGCAAGATTTTCTTCAACTACATTATAGCTTGCTAAGTCGAGAGAAATCACAAGGCGTTCTGCTTTAGCTAATTGCAATGCTTTTTCGATTAAAGCATGATTCTGAACCAAATAACCTTCGATATGTAAATAATCAAATCCGGAAAAATTCTCTGGTTTTAAATCGAAATCAGAAAGTTCAACTGAAGCACCCAAATATGTAGCAAAAGTACGTTCGGAATCAGGACTAATCAAAGCAACAGCTCTTCCGCTTTCAGTATCACTTAGAATTAAAAGAGGTTTTATTCCGCTGGAAATCATATCGTTCGAAAAAAACTCGCCAAAAGAATCTTTACCTATTTTACCAATAAATCCACATTCAGCGCCAAGTTTAGCCAAACCATTGATAGTGTTTGCGGCAGAACCACCGGCTGCCAGACTGGTTTTTAAATGTTTTGTTCCATCAACTACTTGATCTGATTTTGTTTTATCAACCAATTGCATACTGCCTTTTGGTAAACCAAATTCTTGTAGTAAAGATTCATCTTCTAACTGAGTCATTATATCGACTAAGGCATTTCCCAAGCCTAAAACTTTTTTTGTTTTGCTCATTTTATGTTTAAATTATTTCGGGGGCAAAAGTAGTGAAAAATTGTGATGAAGGAAAAGTGGAATTCTATTCTGGGGGACGTATTAGCAAAGGTGTATTTGTGTAAGTGTATTAATTTTTTCAGCTTTCTGGATTTTTTCTATTATCAAAAACTGAGATCAAATATATTTTTTCACCTTCAATTGTGTAGTAAATAGAAGTTAATCTTGCAACAACAATGCGCCTTATATTTTTCGAATTTGGAGATAAAGGAAAAGTTTCTGGATTAGACTGAATAATATCAAGATGTTTGTCAAGTTTCTTAACAAATTTTCCGGCATCTTTTTCTGAGAATTTATATTCTATGTAAGAAATAATCTCTTTTAGACCTTCCAGTGCTTCGTCGGACCATATTAGTTTATAAGAACTTTTCATAAACCTTTTTGGCTGTTTCATGAGAATGAACCTTTCTGTCTTCAAGGTCTTTTAATCCTCTTTCGATAGATTCTTTTTCGCCAACGGAAACTTCATCCCACCAATCTGAATTCTTTGAATAATCATCACGAATTCTCTTAAGCTTCTCAATAATTGATGAATCATTTAGTTTTGTGATCCATTCAATTAATCCAAGTTTTTCAGCTTGTATATTCATTTTTAAATCTTTTTACAAATATAACGAATTCTATACTTGCAGTTCAATTTAAATTCAAATTCAAATTTGAAAAGTATTCAATCACAACAAATAGAATCTGCAACCATAATTTGTTCGTCTCAAAAAATGTTTATATTTGAATAATAAAACCCAAAAACTCTTCACATGAAGCTATTTAAAAAAATTCTAATAAGCCTTTTATTGTTACTAATCGTAGTAGCAATTGGAGCATTTATCTTTGTTAATCATTTGAGTAAGAAAGCAATACCGGATTATAATCAAAACGTTGAACTTCGTGGATTAACCGATGAAGTTCAGGTATTTCGCGATTCGCTTGCTATTCCTCATATTTACGCCAAAAACGAAGCGGATTTATATCGCACCGTTGGTTTTGTAATGGCGCAAGATCGTATGTGGCAAATGGATCTTTTACGACGTGTAACTCAAGGCCGCTTGGCCGAAATATTTGGAGCTGATTTGGTGAATACCGATTTATTTCTTCGCGCTTTGCGAATACCCGAAAAATCAGAAATGATGGTTGATGATATAACAGCGGAACAAAGAGCTGCTTTAGAAGCTTATTCTGATGGAGTAAATCAATATATCGAGCAATATTCAAACAAACTTCCACCGGAATTCAGTATTTTAGGTTATAAACCTGAGCCTTGGACTTCGGCTAACTCATTGAATGTTACCGGTTATATGGCTTGGGATTTGGCAGGAAGTGCTTATTCGGCCGAAATTACTCTTTATAAAATTATACAAGCAATTGGAATGGAAAAAGCTGAAGGGCTTGTACCTAACATCGCCGAAAGAGGCTCGGTTGTTTATCCTGATTTTGTAATTGATGCAGAATTACTTAAACTAAAAAACAGCCTAATGGCTGAAGCTGAAACTGTTGAAAAACTTGGTGTTCAGATTTTTAACGGAAGTAATAACTGGGCTGTTTCCGGCGATAAATCAGCTAGTGGAATGCCAATTATGGCGAATGATATGCATCTTGGTTTAAATGCTCCCGGCATTTGGTATCAGATTCACGAAGTAATTGAAGGTCAGCATAATGTTACAGGTTTAGCAGTTCCGGGTCAGCCTTTTGTAGTTGCCGGACATAACGAAAATATTGGCTGGGGAATGACAAATCTTTATGTTGATGATATTGATTTGTATCTGGAAACCATTAATCCTGCCGATAGTTCTCAGTATTCTTTTATGGGCGAATGGAAACAACTGGAAATTCGAAATGAATTAATCTGCATTAAAGGAGGTGATTCTGTTTATAGAGAAAATAAATTTACTCATCGTGGCCCATTAGTTTCAGGTTTCAAAAAAATGAATCAAGCAATTTCAATGCGCTGGATTGGAAATGATTACAGCAACGAAATGCGCTCGGTTTATATGCTAAATAAAGCAAGTAATTGGGATGAATTTAAAGATGCAATTCGCACCTTTAACTCTGTCAGTCAGAACTTTGTATATGCCGATGCAGCAGGAAATATTGGATTATATGCCGGAGGTGGAATTCCAATTCGCGAAGGCAAAAACTATTTAATAAAACCTGGTGAAACTGATGAATTTGATTGGATTTCTCGTATTCCGTTCGAGGAATTGCCACATAGTTTTAATCCTTCTAACAATATGGTTTCCTCTGCCAATAATAAAACAGTTGCTAACGATTATCCATATTATATTGGAACTTACTTTTCGCAGGATTACCGTATTAATCGCATTCGCGAAATGCTTAATGAAAAAGAAAAGCTTTCTGTTGACGATTTTAAAACTATGCAAGGCGATCAGAATTCTATGCTTGCTAGAACCTTTGTGCCTGATATGTTGGTAGAACTTAGCTCTATTGAAGGAGATGATATTTTTAACAAAGCTTTTGGTTTGCTTCTAAATTGGGATGGAAATATGGATGCTGATAAAGTAGCACCTTTACTTTTTGAAAAAACCTATTTGAATCTGATTACCAATCTTTTGCAAGACGATTTAGGTGAAGATTTGATGAAAGAATATTTTAATAATTCAGCTCTTTCGCGCAATTTTATCGATGATTTCTGGAAAACAAAAGATGCTTTATGGTGCGATGATATTTCTACACCTGATGTGATAGAGAGTTTTGGATTTCAAATAGAAAAAAGTTTTAAGCAAACACTTTCCGATTTAAGCCTAGAATTAGGTTCTAATATGGATAAATGGACTTGGGGAAGTGTTCACCAGGTAGAGTTTAAACATCAAATGGGTGGAGAGGCAATTTTAGATAAAGTATTTGGACTAAATCGAGGACCTTATCCAATTGGTGGCAGTTTTCATACTGTAAGTCCTTATTCATACGATATGGAGTCTCCTTTTACTGCGAATCACGGAGCTTCGCACCGACATATTTTTGTGCCCAATAATTGGGATGAATCTTTAACGATTATTCCAACCGGAGAATCAGGAATTCCTGCTTCCGATTATTATATGGATCAGACAGATAAGTATTTGAAAAATCAATATCATTCAGATCCTTTTAGTCGTGCCGCTGTCGAAAAGCAAACAGTTTATGCTGCTAAATATGTTCCGAAAATGTAAAATATTAAGCGATTGTCTAAAATATATTTGGACTTCTGATTAATCTGTTTGACCTTGAAATTATTTTGTGATTTAGCGTTTTGGTGGCCAGATTTTTCTGGCCACCAAGGCACTAAACACTAAGTCGCACAAAAATACATTTTACAAAGAATAATTTTGGCATAATACTCAAAAATGGTTGGTAAAACCTGGCATATTACTGAAAAATGGTTGGTAAAACCTTCTATAATGTAATATTGATATGAGATTGCTGAAAGTTTTATGAAATCTTTCTTGAATATAGGATTATTAATTCTTGCAGTTTAGTTTGTTATTAACGATTGAAATTCAATGAAGTAGCAAATATATTTCCAATAGAACTATAAATTTATCTTATTTGTCGTTGAAGCAAACAGAAAACGTGCTTCCCTTACCTAACTTGCTTTCTACTTTTATGCTTCCTCCAAGTTTTTCTGCAAAATCTTTGCAAAGTATCAAACCCAAACCTGTTCCCTTTTCATTAGCAGTTCCATGTGTGCTGTGCATAATATCAGCTCTAAAAAGCTTATCTATATCTTCCTTTTTCATGCCAATTCCTGTATCAGAATAACGAATTTCCACTTGCGAATCTTTTTTCGTGGCAGATATTTTTACATGACCATTATTTGGGGTAAATTTTATTGCATTTGTAAGTAAATTTCGCGAAATCGTGTTTAACATATTTTTGTCGGTATAAACAGAAAGGCCATCATCTATATCAACATTTAATTGAATATTTTTATCTTCAGCATTGTTTTTACAGAAATCAATATTTCTAAGTATTTCTTTTTTCAATTCTATCTTCTCTGCATTTATTTTAATTCTACCGGTTTGAGACTGAATCCATGCAAGTAAATTTTCAAGCAATTTTAAAGCCGCCTTAACTGAACTATTAATCCTTGACAAATATCTTTGGCGCTCAACATCATCAATCTTGTCATAATCTTCGATAAGTAAATCGCTAAAACCCATAATGGAATTGAAAGGGCTTTTAATATCGTGTGCTACTATTGAATAAAATTTATCTTTTAATTTTAATAAGTCGGTCAATTTCTTTTCCTTTTCAGACAATGAATCAATCATTAACACCCTTTGTTTATTAATCCGTTGGAAAGCTCTTATTATAATAAACCATACTAAAAAAAGAAAAGGCACAACGATTGATATTGCTATAAGTGCAATAATCCGCCATATTCGATGATATTTCAGGTCTTTTTGTAAATGTGCAATTATAACATAGTTTATTTTGTCTATATAATTTCTGTAATCAGCTTTTAACTCTTTGTAATTCTGACTGTTTAATAATTCTAAAGCAGCCAGATTTTGTTCATTATTACATAAAGAAAACGCCTGTTTTTCTATTAAAACCAAACTTCTATTTATAGAATCTATCCCAATAGCATAATCCATTGCATTAACAATTTTAGCAATCCTGCTGTTTTCTTTAATTAAGGAGTCTAATTTAACAGAAAATTGATTGTATCTGTTTTCCCAAATTTCATCACCAGTTGCTGCAGACATATATGCCGACATAGTAAGTGCTTCGTCACAATATTTAACTTCGCCCTGAAGTGCTCTTAATTCAAAATAAGCTTTATCTGTAGTTTCAACATGCAAATATGAATTCCAGATTAAAAAAACGAATAATATTAATGTTGAAATGGACAAAAACAGCACGAAGAAAAATAATCTTGAAGGCAACCCATTTTTTTGTGAGAAATTATTACTTTGATTGCTGCTTACTAATTTATTTTTTGCATTATTTTTCATAAAAAGGGGAAATTAAAACAATAATAAATCAACTGCTTTTATTTGTGTCATATTCATGAAAACAGCGATATATAAAAATAAAAGCGCGCTTAACTAAATTAATATAATAATTATTTGTCCAAAAGTACATAATAAATTGTTAAAAACCAAATGATTACTTCTTAATTCAAATTTCACAACTATTATAATTATTTTCAAATGAATTAATCAATAAATTCATTTTTTTTGAATTAAGACTTTTGATTATCTTTGATAAAAGAACATAAACCTTACAGATGTTAAATATTGCTTTATTTGGCCCACCCGGAGCAGGAAAGGGAACGCAATCGGAATTTCTTATAAAGAAATACAAACTCTATTATATTTCAACCGGAGATATTTTAAGAAAAGAAATTACTCAAAAAACCGAATTAGGATTTCAGGCAAAAAACATTATCGAAGCAGGTGGTCTTGCTCCAGACGAAATTATTGTTCAAATTATAGAAAAAACCATAAAAGATAATCCTGATGCCAAAGGTTTTTTATTTGATGGTTTTCCGCGCACTTATATTCAAGCCTATATTCTTGAAGGACTGATGATTAAACTTAACACTTCGCTAAATTGTTTGATTAGTTTGGAAGTTGACGAAGAGGAATCTGTGAAACGTTTATTAATTCGTGGAGAAACTTCAGGGCGAAAAGATGATAATGAAATTGTAATCCGTAATCGCTTAAAAGAATATGATGATAAAACACGTCCTGTTCTTCAATTCTACAAAGAACGAGGCATTTATATTCCTGTAAATGGCCGGCAAAGTATCGAAAAAGTAAGTAAAGATATCGACGAAATTATTCAAAATGAATTAAGTAAAAGCTTATTTAATATTGTTTTGTTTGGTTATCCCGGCTCAGGAAGAGGTTCGCAGGGAAAGGCTTTGGCCAAAAAATACGACTTGGAATTTGTTGCAACAGGACCAATGCTTGATCAGGAAATCAAGAGTCAAAGCGCAATTGGCAAACAAATAAAAAGCCTATACGAAAGCGGGCAATTAGTGCCGGATCATCTTGTTGTTCAGCTTATTGAAAAAAGATTGGAGCAATCAAAAGGAGTTAAAGGATTTATTTTTAAAGGATTTCCACGCACTTTGGTTCAATCATATATATTAGATGGATTGCTTAAAAAACATGGATCTTCAATTTCGATGGTTATTGATATTGAAGTGCCAACTTTGGAATTGATTCGGCGATTAGATGCCAGAAGCCAGACCGATGCATGTATGCCTTACGATAATAGCACCGCTAAAATTGTGAAACGTTTGCAGGAACATGAAATAAAAACTGTTCCGGTTATCATAAAATACAATCAATTACATGGAGTTTCAAAAATTAATGGAATGGGCAATTTTGATGAGGTTTTTGGACGTGTTTCTGTAGAAGTTGAAAATGGAATGAAGCATATGCGGTAATTATTCATCATTTTAAAAATAATTCTTGACATCATTAAAATAAATGTATTAACTTTGTAATTACATTTTAAATATCAAGATCATGGAATTATCAATAATACAAATCGGCAACTCTAAAGGATTTAGGTTGAGTAAAACCTTGATTGACAAATATAATATCAAAGATAAGGTTGAACTTATTCTTGAAAAAGGATATATTATTCTAAAGCCTATTTCAACACCAAGGAAAGGTTGGGACAATGCATTTAAAGAAATGCACAAACAAGGAGATGACCAACTTCTTTTTAATGATGTTTTTGAGGATGAAAATTTAGACGAATGGATTTAAGTCAATATCAAATCGTTTTGGTCAATTTGGATCCTACAATTGGTAGTGAGATAAAAAAAATAAGGCCTTGCATTATTGTTTCTCCCGATGAAATGAATAAATTCCTGAGTACAATTATCGTTGCACCAATGACAACTCAATCGAAAAAATATCCAACCAGAATAGCTGTTAAACATGATAGTAAAACCGGGTGGATTGTAATAGATCAAATAAGAACAATAGATAAACAAAGAATAATCAAAATTTTAGGACGCTTGTCCCAGGCTGAAATCAAAGAAGTTAAGTCTGTTATAAAAGAAACATTTGTTGATTAGTAGTGGAAACAAGAAAATCAAACATTAATGATTCCTGATTACATCAAAAATTAAAAAAAACAGAAGTGCCAAAAGTATATGGAATAATATTATTACTGCATTTTTCATTTGCTTTAACTTATGGTCAAGAAGGATTCGTTTCTGATATTACAACAGATTCTATTGATATTATTCAAGCAAATCTGATAGGAAATCATCCATTGGGAAT
>CAZTST010000099.1:0-13235 GCA_964616585.1 uncultured Draconibacterium sp. | reverse complement strand
AAAAGACCGTGGTTTTGATGTTTTGGAAATGGATGGAGTGCTAGACAATCACTTTGTGAATTCTCTGGAGCAAAAGTTAACCGATGTACAATTCAAACGTGTTGATGCTGATACTATAGATAAATTAATTGCTAAAGAAGAGCAAATTCCTTCAAAACTAGACGATAAGCAGAAAGAAGCTTTGAAACCCATTATCGAAAAAAATATCAATAAAACTAAATTTACTGTTGTTTTTGAATCTTTGAGCGAGGATGATTTGCCTTTTGTGATTACACAAAGTGAATTTATGCGTCGTATGAAAGATATGGAAAAACTAGGCGGAGGCGGAATGATGGGAATGGGTGGATTCCCTGATTCGTATAATTTAGTGGTTAACGCTAATCATAGCTTAGTTGGAAATCTTCTCGATGAAAAAGAAGATGAAAAGCAAACTGCTATTGTAAAACAAATGTACGATTTGGCAATGCTTTCGCAAAATCTTCTTAAAGGAAAAGAACTTGCGGATTTCATCAAACGTAGTTATACACTTATAAAATAATATATTTAAGGATGTTTGACTTCGACTTATGGTTTTTTACCAAAATTGTCTGGTCAGACAACCTTTTTTTTGTATCTTTAAACATCATTAAATAATATTAAACAATGAAAAAATCTTGGATAATTTTAATCGTAGTCGTAGTTTTAATTTTTATCGGCTATTCTTCTATTAAAGGAATTTATAACTCAATGGTTACTGGTTCTGAGACAGTTGATGCTCAGTGGGCACAGGTAGAAAATGTTTATCAGCGTCGTGCCGACCTGATTCCAAACTTAGTAGCTACCGTAAAAGGTTATGCCGCACATGAGAAGGAAACTTTAGAAGCTGTAATTAATGCCAGAGCAAAAGCAACTTCAACTACAATTGATGCAGGTAATATGAATCCTGCAGCTTTACAACAGTTTCAGCAATCACAGGATGCACTTAGTTCTGCTTTATCTCGTTTGATGGTTGTGGTAGAAAAATACCCTGATCTAAAAGCAAATCAGAATTTCTTGGAATTGCAAGCACAATTAGAAGGAACGGAAAACAGAATTACTGTTGAACGTATGCGTTTTAACGATGAAGCTCGTTCTTACAATACCAATATCAAAAAATTCCCTAACAATTTGTTTGCCGGAATGTTTAACTTCGACGAAAAAGCTTATTTCCAGGCCATTCCAGGTGCTGAAACAGCTCCAAAAGTCGAATTTTAATTTAAAAAATTATGAGTAAACTCGCTTCCACATTTTTTAGCAAGGAGGAAAAACAACGAATTATGCAGGCAATTGCTGATGCTGAAAAGACCAGCTCAGGAGAAATTCGTGTGCATATCGAAAACAAATGCAATGGAGAGGTGCTAGATTGCGCCTCTCATGCTTTTGCTAAACTAAAGATGCATAAAACAGAATTGAGAAACGGCGTGCTTTTTTTTCTTGCAGTTCGCAGTAAAAAGTTTGCTATTTTGGGCGATGTTGGCATAAATCAGAAAGTACCTGAAAATTTTTGGAACGATATTAAAAAAGAAGTGCAAGAAACTTTTTTAAAAGGCGATTTTGTTGGTGGACTGTCCAAAGGAATTTTAAAAGCCGGTCAACAACTTAAAGAACATTTCCCTTATCAAACAGACGATAAAAACGAACTAAGCGATGAAATATCTTTTGGATAACATAAAACCCAGCAAATCAATACTAGCATTCGGCTCAACATTTCTGTTGCTTTTGTTTGCTTTTTCTTTAACTGCTTTTGCTCAATTACCTGAAAGACCTGCACAAGGAAGTCTTGTAAACGATTTTGCTCAGGTGTTGAGCAGCCAGCAAGAAGCTCAACTACAGCAGCAACTTTCATCCTTTGGAAGTAAAACATCTACGGCCTTGGTCATTGTTACTGTTGCCGATTTGCAAGATTATGATAAAGCACAATATGCTGTTGAACTGGCTCACAAATGGGGAATAGGTCAGAAAGACACAGACAATGGAATTTTAATTTTAGTAAAACCTAAAACGACCTCTTCTAAAGGTGAGGCATATATTGCTGTTGGATATGGATTAGAAGGAGCTGTGCCAGATGCTGTTGCCAGCCAAATCGTAAATTTCGAAATGATTCCTGAATTTAAAACAGGTGATTATTATGCCGGATTAGCCAAGGCAAGCAAAGTATTGATGGAAATAACAGCTAGTGAATATACTGCGGACCAATACAGTGAAAGCAAAAGCGGAAATATAGGAGGCCTTATTCCTTTGTTCTTTTTTATAATAATATTTATCATTTTTACAAGAGGCGGAAGAAATCGTTCTTCAGGAATGGGCACAAAAAGCAGTATTCCCTGGTGGACTTTGATGCTTTTAGGAAGCTCTATGGGCGGAGGTCGTGGAAATAGCGGTTGGGGAAGTTTTAATTCAGGTGGCGGAAGCTTTGGCGGCGGCGGTGGATTTGGTGGATTTGGTGGCGGAGGTTTTGGCGGCGGCGGCGCAGGTGGTAGCTGGTAAAATTTTAATTTGATAGGCATAAGCGTATGAGAAAAATAATTTTCTTTTTGCTTGTTGGGCTAAGTTTAATGGTTTTTAGCAATAAAATTCCGGCTCAAACAGATACCATTCCAAGCGATTTTTGTATCAGTGCCGAAGAATTTCAATTATATCAGCTGATAAACTATTATCGTAAAGCCTTGGCTCTTAATCCTATTCCTTTATCAAAATCGCTAAGTTATGTAGCCATTACTCATGCACGTGATTTGGCGGCCAATTTCAATCCGAATTCAATATGCAATATGCATTCATGGTCGGATAAAGGAAAGTGGATGCCCATTTGTTTTCCTTCGCAGCAATCTAAAAAGAACAATATCAGGCTAAAAGCAAAAGAAATTATTGGATATTCCGGCGAAGCTCATGAAATTGCTTATTGGTCGAATGTGGCAAATTCGCCACGACAAATATTAAGCTTTTGGCGTGATAATAAAGTGAGCGACAATATGTTACTTAACCGTAAAGAATGGGAAGATGTTTCATGGAAAGCAATAGGCATTGGAATAGTAGGTGGTTATGCCGTTGTATGGATGGGAAAAGCAGTTGATTATAAAGTTAGTACCACAGTTTGCGGGACAGCAATAAAGGTTCTAAATGAAGCTTCGCCGGAATATAAAGCCACTCATTCGCCTTTGGCTTCTTCTGAACCTGCTTATTATATAACTATTGCAAGTTTCACAAACCGTAAAGATGCTGTAAATGCTGTAAAAGGCTATAAGGAAATGGGTTATCCAAAAACTGTTTTGATTGAAGTTGATGATAAAATTCGTATTGCTATCGACTATTTTACCGATAAAAATGAAGCTGATCAGGCTTTGAAAAAATATGCGCTAAAATTTAAGGGCGCTTGGGTGTTGACAATTTAGTTGAATTGTAGTTTAGTTATAAGTTGATAAGTTTAAAAAATATTGATTATCTATTATCTATTATCCTCGCTAAGCTTAATCTCTGATTAAGCTTGACAATAAAACAGTTTTCCAACTATTAAAAGTATTATGGTAATTGTGTAAGTCAGTGGAAAATAGTTTTCCGACCTAATCAGAGATTAGGCCGAAGTAGGGTGTCAATATTAACAAAAAATGATGCGTTTGCCCTGAAATATTAGTTAATTGGTTGATGTGCAACTGCAATTCTTAATTTTTTTCTATATCTAATATTTTTTCTATTTGGAGTTTATTCTCTGGCAAGTAATTTTTTGCTATATCCCATATTATATCATAATCAATTCCAAAATACTCATGCGAAACTTTATTTCGTAATAAATACATCTCATCCCAGGGCACTTTTGTATATTTTTGTTTGATTCCTAAAGGTAAATTTTTAGACGCTTCACCAATTATTTCAAAATTACGAATTACTGCATCAACGGTTTTATAATCTCTTTTAAAATCAACAAACGAAAGGTTTTTCAATATATTCAGCAATTCGATTCATCGACAGAATAATGTCTTCAAGATAAATTAGATATGTTCGATTCTCCCTTTTCACTTAAACGTAATCAACATGTTTTAAAATACGATCCTTGATTTGATCTTTTAAGGCGTTTTTTGTGACTAAATCAATTTTCCGTCCAAATATTTTTTCAAGATAAATCTCCAATGAAAAGAATTTCCATCCAATCGGTTTCTCTAATTCAATAATTAAATCAATATCACTGTTATCATCAAATGAATCATCTGCAAATGAACCAAATAAGCCAATTTCTTTGACAGAATAGTCACTCTTTAGAATTGGTTTTAATTCTCGTAATTTTGATAATATTTCATTTTTAGAAATCATACTTCAAATGTAATAATTTTAGTTCATCAACAAATAAGTATATTTTAAAATATTAAGTATTTGTTTCACACGGAAAAATAAAGCTTAATCTTAAGATTGTTTTAGCAAAGACTGAATACTGATAATTTATTTTTTGTGTTATTATACCTTATCATTTGTCGTAAAATAAACCTGTTCAATTGTTTTCTTAGGTTCAGGAATATCATTTGCTTCGATAGTTTGTAAAATTTCTTTCGTAATTTCAGGAATTGATACAATTCTATTCGCTTGATTTTGAACACATCGTTCAAATAAATTTCTAACAACACGAGCGTTACCAAATCCCTCATCTCTTTTTTCGTAAAGCATTTCGAAAGTATCTAGAAGTTTTTCTTTTGCATCATCATTTAAAATAAAATCCGATTTTTTAGAAAATGTTTCAAATATTTGTAAAAGTTGGAGAGGCAAGAAATGATCAAATTTAAAAAATCTATTAAATCGGGAACGTAAACCGGGATTTGATTCTACAAAAAGTTTCATGGGTTCGGTATATCCGGCAACAACTACAACTAGTTGATTTCTTAGGTCTTCCATTCTCTTTATCAAAGTGTCGACTGCTTCGCTGCCAAAATCGCGACCACCATCCTGAGGAGTTAAAGAATATGCTTCATCAATAAATAATACGCCTTCAATACTCTCATTTACAATATCATTCACTTTTATAGCTGTTTGACCTACATATCCTGCAACCATTCCTGCACGGTCGGTTTCTATTAGATGACCTTTATTTAAATATCCAAGATGTTTATAAAGCCTTCCTAAAAGGCGAGCAATGGTAGTTTTTCCTGTTCCCGGAGGACCCATAAAAACAGAATGAAGTCCAATTTCTATATTTGCCATTCCTTGTTCAGTTCTAATTTTCTGAACTTTTAAAAGATTTGCTAATTCCTTTATGCTTTTTTTTACTTCTTCTAATCCTATAAGTAAGTCAAGCTCAAACATTACTGCATCAATAGTATCACCTTCGGGAATTTCGTTTGCTGTAATTCCACTAGTTTTGACTTTCGGTTTAGCTGTTTTGTCCAAAATATTTTTTAATGCTTTCTTTTCTTCTTCATTAACATTTCCATCGGCTTTTGCTACAATACTTGCAAAACGATAAATGCTATTGCCCGATTTTGTAAACAGAGAATGTTGCATTCTGAAAAGGATAGCCGGCATTAAATATTCATTATTATATTCCTTATTTGTATGAATAAATTTTGCCGTCTTTATTTTTTCTATATTCTTTAGAAACAACTCATTGGTTGTCATTTGATTAAGACGTTGTATGCTGATGCCTTTAGCCAGATTCTTCGCCTGTAAAGATTCGAAAAAGTATGCTAAAGTAAATTTGCTTTTTTCATTTTCGTTAAGAGCAACCTCGTTATATGCTTTTATGAGGTCCGAAATCATTAAATGTTCAGCTTTATATCCATCAACTGCTTCGTTGGTAGAACTGAAAATAAGATTTAAACTTTGGATAAATTGAGGATCAGCATTGAGTTCTTGGCACAGATTTACAACTTCTTCAGTTTCATGCTGTAGCATGTCGATATATTGTCCATCGAAGAAAAGCTCTTTATTTTGAAAGTTTTCCTTTTCTTCGGTGAGTATATTTTTATACTTATTGAGAAAGCTATCTAAGGTATTTCTAGCTTCAGTTTTTGTATGATTTATTAAATTTATAGATTCCTTTATAACGCCTTTTTCCTTCACATCAAATATCTTAAATATATCACTATCAAGTAATTGCACATTAAAATTTGAAATGCCAAATTTATCTTTATTGATATATAAGTTTTTATCAGTTAGAAGAAATTTAGGCGCATTCTTATCCATCGAAACCAGTAAAACTGATTCCTGACTTAGATTTAGCTCTTTATAAAAACCTGAAAGAATAAGAATTTCTTGTGGATTTAACTTATTGCCGGATTTAATTGATGACGAAACCGGCGAAACAGCAGAAAGAATTCTTTCGATATTTTTAAGCAACAGCATATTAATAGCGAATATTTTTTAGTGTATTAAGCATTTTATCCTCAACATCTCTTACCAATTCAAGGAAATGGACAGATTTTTTTACATCGATAGTTCTGTTTAGAGGAAGATCAACTTTTATGTGTTCAACAATATTTGCCGGTGCCTTCTTCATAATATAAATATCGTCAGCCAAATAAACAGCTTCGTTAATATCATGAGTTACAAAAACAATAGTTGTATGAAATTTACCCCAAATATTAATCAGCAAATCTTGCATACTCTGCCGTGTTTCAATATCCAAAGCACCAAATGGTTCGTCCATCAATAATATTTCAGGATTAGAAACTAAACTTCTGGCAATAGCAACTCTTTGCAATTGTCCGCCGGAGAGTAAAGGATATTGAGCAAACTTTTTTTCATGTCCTTTAAGTCCAACCCATTCGATGATTTCCATTGCTTTAGCTTCTTTTTCTTTTTTAGAAACACCTTTAAATGTAAGTCCTAAAGCAACATTATCTAAAACACTCATCCAAGGTAATGAAGAATACTGCTGAAATACCATATTTACTCTTATATCATCGCCAACAGGTTTATCTTTAATAAGAACAGTTCCCGAAGTTGGTTTTTGAAGTCCGGCAATATATCTTAAAACAGTACTTTTGCCGCATCCCGACATTCCAAGAAGCGCAACAAACTGACCCTGAAAAGGTTTGTCTTCAATCAACAAATCAAAATTCTGAAGTATTTGTGTTTTTCCATCATCGTATGATTGATTTACATTTCTCAATTCTACAATATTGGGTAAAATAGGATCGTCTTTAAATTGTACCATTGTTTTCGCTGCTTGGTTTAAGTGTGTTTGTGTGGAAAAAGAACCTTATCGAGAGAAGCAAATAATTTGTCTTGCAAAATTCCGATTAGAACAATTATCATTAAAACTGCAAATGCCTTATCTATAGCACTTTGTCGTTTTGCTTCCCAAATTAATTGACCAATTCCACCACTTTTGTTCAGCATTTCAACAATAGTAATATATGTCCACGAAATTGCTGTCAACACTCTAATATCATCTATCAGCTTACTTAGAACATAAGGTAAATAAACTGTTTTAACTGTTTGCCAGGCAGTTGCACCTAAAGTAAAAACAGTATGCAAATACACATTTTGAACTTCATCAATTCTTTGAACAACAACGGGAATTAAATAGACCAAAATACCAAATGCCAGAAATGATACTTTCATTTCGCTGCCAATTCCTAACCATAATATAAATATTCCGGTAACAGCAGCTAAAGGAATAAATCTTCCGGCATCAACAATTCTATTAAAAAGGCCTCTGAATAAAGGTATTAAACCTATTAGAAAACCTAACAAAATGGATACTATTATCGCAATTATATAACCTAAAACATTAAGTTTGATAGAAATAAAAACATTAGATATTAGATTGTCTTTCTTATACATTACCGGAATCGACATTATCACTTGCTTTGGATTTGGTAAATTAGAAACTGTTATTTTCTTTAATCCGAATTCCTGAAGTTTTAATTCGTCCATTTCCATCAACTTATCGAAATCAGCTATCAGTAATGAATCATTTGAATAGTAGGAATAATCTTTAATGACTAAGTTCTTCGTATTCAGCTCATAAGTATCTATTTGTGTGATATTCTTTTTAGAAACGGCAATACTTAACAGCCACCAAATAAGAAATATTATAACAGCACCTGCAATTTGCAGAGTAATATTTGTTTTTCTATCTAGCTGTCCTCTTAAATCGAAGAGCGGATTTTTAGAATACATGAATGCTAATCTGATATTAATTCAAAATCAGTTCTTCTGTTTTTTGCTCTGCATTTTTCGTCAGTAGCGTTTTCGCAACCTGCGACAGGTTTGTCGGGGCCGTTTCCAACAATAACAAATCTATCAACGGGCATATTGTGTTCTTGAATTAAATAATCGGCTACAGCCTGAGCGCGTTTTTTCGACAAAATAATATTGCTTGCTTTTGAACCTACATTATCTGTATTTCCTTCTATTCTTATTTTTGCATTTGAAAAGGCTTTTGCTATCGATGTAAATTGAATATCAATTATTTGTTTAGCATTATCATCTAATAAATATTCTCCGGTTCTAAATGAAATAGAAACTCTTTTTGTTGAAATTGCTTCTTTTTGAATATCAACATCAGATGTTTTTGTGAAAACTTTCTGAGTTTCGCCAAGGTGTTCCTGACCAATTAAGGAAACATTTTTAATAATATCTGAAGCAATAAGTCTCCAGCTTCTTGCATTTGCTGTATTATATCCAATTTCGTCGTACTTTATTTTCATTTTATTATAGAGAGCTTCGCCAGTTACACCTTGATAGTTAGGATTATAACCGAAGAAATCTAAATTATCGCCATGTGAAGCTAAGCGAACATTATTTATTGCGCCAAGACAAAAATCTTCCGGTTGATTAAGTCCTTCGGCAAGTATTTTAGATGCCTTAATCTTATTAAATTCACTTTGATTTATTTCTGAAGCACCTATCATCCAACCTGTATAGAGTTTTTCTAATTGCTCTTTATGTTCCTGAATAAATTGTTTTTTTGCAATAAATACATCTGCTATAATATGCGAAGCATTCTTTGTGCTTTCTAATATTCTGGCACCCGGAACTTTTGTTATACAATCCTGATCGTCAGGACTCCAAACAACAGCAGCATCGACAGTATTTGATTTAAAAGCATCGGCAGCATCAATTGCGCTAGGCACTTCGATAACAGATACATCTTTGAGAGTTAAATCGCCTGCATCGAGCAACCAAAGCAAAAAAGAGTGCGAAGGTGTCATTGGAGCAACTGCAATTTTTTTGCCTTTTAAATCGGCAACTGAATTTATTCCTCTTCTGGCAACCACAGCATCTCCGCCTCTGCTCCAGTCTGCCTGGAAGGCAACTTGTGGATCGAATTGAGCAAGGCCTTCCATTTCAGTTGGTAATGCATCGATTGTTGCCCATAGCAAATCAATCTCGCCATTTTTAAATGCTTCGCGTGAAGCATCAAAATCATCAATTACTTCAAAATTTACCTTGAAACCATAATCTTTATAAAATCTCGAAGCTTCATTGGCCTTAAAACCTTCGTTAAAATATTGTCCTCCGGCATAACCGCCCCAAGTTACAACACCAACATTTAATACTTCATTATAGCCTTTTGGCAACTCTTTGCTTAACTTAGAGATAGAATCTTTTAAATCAGGATTCTTACTAATACTGTACAATCCAAATCCTATGGCACTCACAATAATGAGTGTAATAATTAATTTTGAGAATGGAGTTAATCTTGTTTTCATCCGTAAATTTTTAAAGGTTAAATATTTTTAAATTTTAAATAAGTCGCTATATTGATTGGTATGCGCTGATTTACTGCCGGAAATTGGTTGGTCTAAATCGATTATATCTGTATCGCTTTTTGATTTATTAATGAGTAAGTCTTTTTCATTTCCAAGAATTAATGAAATGCCTTCTTTTTCCCATTTTTCAAGTAATTGCAAACCTTCTTCTTCAAAAACGCCATTCTGTAAGTCGATTGAATCCATAAAATTCGATGACATTTCCATAAAGCGTTCCATTTCGCCAATTTTCATACTAACATCATCGGCAATTGCTTCGAGTGCTTGATCAAACATTTCTCTTTTATCGCTATTTCCAGCGATAATATTCATAGCAGATTTCATGGCAGAATGACTTGCTCTGATGGCTTTTCTTTCTTGCTCTTTCACCATTACCTGATCTTCAATGTCTTCTAACATAATCTCAGAGTTTTCAAACATCTTCAATAAAACCCTGTATAATAATTCCAACTTTTTATATAAATCGTCTAATCTAAAATTAGATTCCTGCAATCTTCCTGCTTTTCTCGACTTCAGAATCATAATCGCTTCTTTATCACTTTCTTTAGCTTTGCTTGCTAACTTAAGATTGTTCGCGATAGTTTTTTTATTCTCTTCGATTAACATTTTCAATCTTTGCATCTGGCCTTTTACAACTGCCAATTGTTTATTCATATTTTTCAGATTGCTCCTTAACTCATCGATATATGATTTTAAAATTCCAATCGGATCGATCTGAATAAACATTCCTGTTATCCATCTTATTACAGATTTGTAGAGATAGAAAATTAGATTTCTTATTTTCGGGTCGAGAATAACATAAATTAATGCTCCTAAACCCAAGAGAAGGAACGAAAGATGCAAAATGTTTTCAGTTAATGAAATTAGAAAAGGCAATGCTTTATATAATAAAAAACCGCCTCCTGCAATCATTGCAATTAATCCGATCATTCCTGTTTTGCCTTCGGGTTTTTGCCAAAAACTTTTTGATGTAATATTTTTCATCTGTTTATAATATGTTGGTAAAGTTATTTTATATATTGTTTCAATTTTATTGAATCTTGCTCTAACTGATTTTTGATTACGTTTAAAGATGTTTCAAAGTTAAGTGATGTATCTTTAATTTTTAATTCTGAACTCTCGATGGCGTTTGTAAGTTGAAGAATTTCAGACTGATGTGCACGAATTTCTTCTGTAAGCTTCTGAATCTTATCGCTTTTTTCTTTTATTGAAGCAGTAATCGTATCTTTTTCTTTTTGCTTATTACTAATGTTGATTGTTGTTTGCTCTTTTATTGCTTTTGTAAAATTATCTTCTTCGTTTGATAAAACTTTTTTATAGAATTCGATAGAATCAAGCAATTTTTCAAGCGTAACGCCCATTGTAGCGGCTGTTGCAAAAGTAGATTGAAACTTTGTAGCTTCATCCATTGGTAAAGCAACTAAAGTAAGCATGGCTTTTCTGAATTCGAAATAATCAAAACCAGGCTGATTATTATCTTCTAAAGCTTGCAGAAGCTTATCCAAAATAGCATTGTCGATTGTTCCTTTGCTAGGTGTTTGTGCTTTTGTAAAATTGTTTTCACTTACCGGCTGAGAAGTCGATTGTGTTTCTGTATTAGCATTTTTTTGCTGTTCTTCAGAAACTACAAACAATGATTTTATATTCTTAAACATGTTTTCTTACAAAAGTAAGAAAAATATGCAATTCTGTAAGGATTGGAAAAAAATAGTTGATTTATTCAAAAGTGATTCATTGAGTACGAAATCTATTTTATGAAGCCATTGTTTAATATTATTTTCCAATTTTCAATATTCTACTAGTCGAGATTTTTTATATTATAAATTCCATATAATTTCATCCGAATTAGATTTTCTCCTGCCAAGCTTAATCTTCCGCCAGCAGGCGGACAGGTCTGATTAGGTTTTTTACTTTTTCGGTCTTACTTCCATTTTTATTCGTGAAAGATGAGTTTTTAGTACTGACTAATTAAGCTAATCGATAGGTTGGCGTGAATAAAAATAAATACATATTTATTCCAGGGAATTAAGAATTATCGTATGACAACAAATATTTATTGATAAACAATATAAATACATTGATTATAGATAAAATTAGTATATCTTTGCTGAAAAATTAAAACAACAGCATATGAAAGCAAAACACACTCCAACAAGTATTAATTTGCTTTATTGGTTAAGCAATTTTTCGCTGGTCATGTTATCGATAGCATTATTTGTAGTTATTGTAGTTAGTATTCTTGCATATACGAAGCCTGGGTCTTTTGATAAAGACTTATCTTATACTATTCCGTTTCCGGTTAATGTTAAATATATAAGTTCTGGGACTCTGCTTTTAAATAATCAGGAAATAAAAGTAGAACTGGTTGATGCTACTGCTCGATTGGAGATTCATAATCCCCCGCCATTAATTAATAAGATAGTGATTATTAGTTTGATATGCACATTTCTGTTTTCGGGCTTATTAATTGTGCTATTTAGAAAATTCATTAAAAACGTAAAAGCAGGACAAGTTTTTTCTGTCGAAAACATAAATCTATTAAAATATTTATCCTACGGATTGGTTATTGTGTGGGTTTTTCAAGCTATTATAATACCGATCTTCCATATCTATATTGTTATTGCCAATCAGCTTGAATTTAAAGACCAATCAATAAGCGTAAATATTTTTCATAATTCTAGCACTCTAGTTATAGCCTTGGTTATTTGGATGCTTGCGCATATATTTTTGCACGGCGTGAGATTACAACAAGAAAAGGATTTAACAATTTAATTATGGCTGTAATTGTAAATATAGATATAATGTTGGCCAAACGAAAGATGAGCTTAACAGAACTTTCGGAAAGAGTAGGCATTACAATGTCGAATCTCTCAATTTTAAAAACAGGAAAAGCGAAAGCGATTCGCTTTTCTACATTGGAATTGATTTGTGAAGTGCTTGAATGTCAACCGGGAGATATTCTTGAATTTAAGCAGGATAGTGAAAAATAGAAATTGTTAATCTGGAGGAATATACTATTCGTTTTATTTTAGAATTTTTAATTAATCATCTCAATTACAGCGAGTTTTAAATTTCAATTTTTAGTAATTCCTCATAAGGATTTCCATTTATTTCTAATAGTTTTGCGAAAGCAGCTTCGGTGCTTAATCCTTTCGTTTTTAGGCTTTTAATTTCAGCTTTAAATTCCTCTCCTTTTTCTTTTAGAATTTTATATTCTATAATCATATGTTTGTAAGCATTCTGTTTATTTGAAGGAGTTATTTGCCCAAAAATTTCAATTTTAAATTTATCAGTTTTAAATTTTGCAATAGTTGATTTTAATCCACTATAATATTTCGAACTGATTTTAAATCCGTTATGGTTTTCGAATAATACAGAAAGGGTTTTTGAGAATTCATCGTGATTGTTGCATTGGCAAATAATATCCAGATCACTTTCGGGCAAATCAATTTCTATAGGAATAGTTCCGGCTAAAATTGGATTGAATTTTTGTAGATTTTCAAAGATTTTCAATTT
>CAZTST010000098.1:6576-13242 GCA_964616585.1 uncultured Draconibacterium sp. | reverse complement strand
TTTCAGATTTCAATAAATTAACATGGTATGCTCAAGCCGGTGTTGGGGTTGATTTGTTATTCTTAACTTTCGATATTCGTTACGAAAAAGGCTTAAGTAATCTTGTTGATGACTATAACAATGAAGGAAGCCTCAAAAACAATGTTTGGGTATTTAGTCTTGGATTGAAATTCATGTAAATATTTAGCTAAAAAAATTATTAAAAGTCCTGCATTTGTGGGACTTTTTTCATTTTTGTTAAAAAATAAAACAAATGATGTTTCCGAATCTTAAAACCGTAGTAATCATATTGATAAGCATTGTTTTATTTACTGCTTGTAAAAGAAATCAGTTTATAATTGATGTTTCGGAAATACCAGAACCAAAGATTCAAATTTCCGATTATGGCACAGCTCTTTTTAGTTTAAATCGTGACTCGATTGCGCAAGAACTAAAGGCTCTGCAAAATGATTTCTCTCTTTTTTTAGGCACAGATCCCTTAATTGATGAGCAAATTATTCAATTAAGTTTTTATATAAACGATCCTTTTTTAAATGATTTGTATAATGAGTTCCAAAGTGCTTTTCCTTCACTTGAACCATTGGAAAAGGAATTAGCCGGAGCATTTCGCTATTTATTTTATTATTTTCCTGATAATAAGTTGCCTGAAGTATTTGCTTATATTTCAGGAGTTCAGAACCCTGTTATTTTTCAGGATAATATTTTGGTTTTAGGACTTGATAATTATTTAGGCTCTGATTGCGAAATTTATGCTAGAATAGGAACACCACGGTACAAGATTCGCTCAATGACTTCCTCACATATTTTGCGCGATGTGTTTTCTGCTGTTAGTCTGGAAAAAATTCCAGCCCCTGCTGCCGGTGCGAATATTTTGGAATATATGATTTATGAAGCCAAAAAACTGTATTTTGTAAAAAGCATGATTCCGGAGATTAACGATAGCATATTGTTGAATTTTACTGAAGAACAACTGGTTTGGTATAATGATAATGAAAAAGATTTGTGGAAATATTATATCGAAAATGAATTGCTTTTTAAGACAGATTACGACAGCATAAAAAAGTTTATTAACGATGCACCTTTTACATCAGTTTTAGGCAATAATTCTCCACCCAGAACCGGCGTTTGGCTGGGCTATCAAATATTATTGTCTTATTCAGAAAATAGCGAAATTTCTTTGAAAGATATTTTATCTAACGATAATGCTTTGGAAATTTTAAATAAATCGAAGTATAAGCCCGGGCGATAAAATTTTTACGAAATAGTGAGCTGTTGAGTGCTTTTTATAAAAACACTTAATTATCAAACATATAACCATATCAATTCCTAGATTATTTGTGGGCTACAATTTGCTTTAGAATTTTCTTTTCCATTTTTGAACTTTCTTCTTTGTTCGAGAACCAATTACCAATTTGAATACGTGTTTGCTCCAAAATTTCAGGACTTATGTATTTTGTAAGTTGTGAAATAGTAGCGGCTAAAAGACTCAAATCATCTGTATAACCAAGAAGAGGAATAAAGTCAGGAAGACCATCGAAAGGCAATATAAAATAAGTTAAAGCACCTGCAATTAATGATTTAGCTCGCAAAGGCACTTCATTACTTTTAAACAAATAATATAAAAGCACAACCGGGTAAACCACTTTCATTCCAACACGATGAAAAACCCTGTTTATTTTTTTCCAAAGTTTTGGCTCTGAAAAGGATTTGCTTTTTCTTTTTTTGTCCATTTACGATTTTTCGGCCAGAGAGCCTTGTTTTAATTTTTCTATTTTCTTAAGGTTAATCAGATGTAATTCAATATCTTCCAACAAAATATCTAAGTCTTTTAAGCTGGTTATTGGGATATTCATGGCAGCTTGAAGAATGTGAATTGTTCGCAACTTGTTTAATAATTCGCGTTGAAAAACGGCAGAAATTTTATCATCAATTAATATAAAGTAATCGAAATTGCGATAATCAGAAATTGCAATTTGTCCTCTGCTCTTATTGGAAAAGAGGTAATAATTTAAGTGTTTTTCTTTATCTGCAAAATGATAGAACGAGAAATCGCCAACTTTACCATTTTTATCATAAAGAGGAAGATCTTCCAGTTTTTTAAATGAAAACCCAAGTGAATTGCTGGTGAAATAAAGCAAACGATAATCGCTAGCCAAACACGATAAGCCAATAATGCTATGTTGATGATCAACTGATTTAGAAATACTTAGTTTCTTTGCCAATGCCTATGCTTTTAAAAAGCTAATTTACAAAGGAAAAAGGAATGAAAGTGATTTTTGATGGATTTTAGTGATAGGAAGACTTCGAGTCATCCTATCACTCTATTTGCCTTTCGTCTTCAGTCAATCAGGGCTTCACTCAAAGTGAAACCCTAATTAAGTTTATTTCTCATAAAAATGCCATTCGCGCATATGCTTCCATACTTTAGGCGCTAAAAAATGCCGTAAATCTTTTCCCTCCTTAATTCCATTTCTGATAAAACTACTCGAAATATCCATTTGAGGCGCATCAAAGTATTTAATATCGCCTTTGGCAGAAAAATCATCTTTCTGAAATCCAGGCCGAGCATAAACATAAAGCGGATAGTATTCCAAAATAGTTTGATAATTTTTCCACTTATGAAAACTACTCAAATTGTCGCCACCTAAAATTAAACAAAACTGATGTTGCGGATGTTTTTCGTGCAAATAAGTCAGTGTATCAATAGTATATGAAGGTTGAGGTAATCTAAATTCAATATCGGAAGCACGAAAGCGGAAATCGTCTTCAATTGCCAACTGAACCATTTCAAAACGTTGGTAATCATCAAGCAGGCTTTTCTTTTCTTTCAATGGATTATGAGGTGAAACCACAAACCAGATTTCATCCAAATCGGCATACTCAATCATATAATTTGCAATTGCAGTATGGCCAATATGGATTGGATTATAGCTTCCAAAAAACAAACCTATTTTATGTTGAATTGTGCTCATTTTTTTAAAAATGCCTGAATTTGTTTTGTTGTTTCTTCTACGGCATTGTTAAGAGAATCGTTTTTAACAATAAGATCGAACTGTGGTGCAAAACTCATTTCATAAGCGCTTTTAGCCAATCGTTTTTGAATACTGGCTTCGTTATCGGTTGAACGTTTGCGTAACCTTTCTTCAATAATTTCGATGGAAGGAGCCTGCACAAAAACTGCCAAGGCATCATCGCCAAAATATTTTTTCAGATTCAAAGCACCAACAACATCCACATCAAAAATTGGATATTTACCGCTTTCAAAAATACTTTCTATTTCACTTTTTAAAGTACCATAATATGTGTTTTCATATACCTCTTCCCATTCTATAAATTCCTTATTATCAATCTTTTGCCTGAATTCTTCCGGACTAACAAAATAATAATCCTTAGCGTCTGTTTCTATTTTTCGCTTTGGCCTGCTGGTAGCTGAAATTGAAAATGAAAATGGAAATCCCGCATTCAGCAAAGCACGCACGAGGGTTGTTTTCCCAGAACCTGATGGAGCTGAAAAAATAAATACTTTGCGTTTCCCTTTTTCCATTACAAAATATTAGAAAGTTGTTCTTTAATTTTTTCCAACTCGTCTTTCATCATAACTACAAGTTTTTGAATATCGGCATCGTTGGCTTTCGATCCAATTGTATTCACCTCACGACCAATTTCTTGCGCAATAAAATTGAGTTTTTTGCCATTTGAATCTCCATCATTTAGGGTTTCGATAAAATAATCTAAATGGCGCGCTAGACGAACTTTTTCTTCTGTAATATCCAGTTTTTCAATATAATAAATAAGTTCCTGCTCAAATCGATTATTATCAAAAGTTACTTCGTCGGCAAGACCATTTAAACTTTTTTTGAAGCGGGTTTTTAAAAGTTCAATCCTTGGTTCTTCAAAAGGCACAACTTCTTCCGAATATTGTTTTATTAGAGCTATTCGCTGAATAAAATCTTGCATAAGTACTTCACCTTCAGCCAAACGAAAAGAGTCTAAATTTGCTGCTGCTTGTTTTAAACCTGTTTCAATAGCCAGCCATTCTTCTTCATCAACACCTTCCATTGGAGAACTTAAAACTTCAGGCATTTTGAGAAGTGTACTTAATAAATTTGGATCATCTGGCAAACCCAGCTTAATTTGTAAATCATAAACCTGCTTTAAATATGCCTCAGCGGCTGATTGATTAACTTTTACAATTGTATCGGCACCTTTGTTTTCAGTGAATAAACTAAGCTCAATTTTTCCACGTTCCAGCATATCGTTCAGCAAACTTCGCATAACAGACTCTTTTTCTTTGTATTGCGAAGGAGTACGTGAAACAAAATCAAAATACTTACTATTTAAAGCTTTGAGTTCGACAATTATACTTTTATTAGGTAAGACTACCAGAGCTTTTCCGTAGCCCGTCATTGACTTTATCATATTTCGATGTTTTTGCAAATATAAGATTTCTCGAAAGACCAAGTATTAAATTAGTTGAAACGAGTTTTTAAAAAACTAATAATGAAGTTCTAGAGATGTTTTAATAAAAAAACCTGCTAATTATTAACTAGCAGGCTCGTATTTTATTAAGGCAAAACCTTTTATGTAATCTTTTTTACTTTATCGCCATCGTAAGCCCATTTCAGATAAATAGCGCCCCAAGTAAATCCACCACCAAAAGCCGCTAAAATAATTTTATCGCCTTTTTTCAGTTGACTTTCCCAATCGTTTAAACACAATGGAATAGTGGCATCGGTTGTATTTCCATATTTTTGAATGTTGATCATCACCTGCTCTTTACGAATACCCATTCTGCGGGCAGTAGCATCGATAATACGCAGATTGGCTTGATGTGGAACTAACCACGCTAATTCTTCAGGTTTAATTTTATGCTTTTCCATCATATCGGCAGAAACATCGGCCATGCGAGAAACAGCAAATTTAAATACTGATTGTCCTTCCTGGAAAATAAAATGCTCGCGATTGTCAACGGTTTCATGTGTTGGAGGATATAGCGATCCGCCAGCTTTTTGGTAAAGAAAATCTTTGCCTGAACCATCGGTATGCAAATCAGCATCCATAATTCCTAGATCTTCTGTCGTTGGCTCTAACATAACGGCTCCACCGGCATCGCCAAAAAGAATACAGTTTTTACGGTCGGTATAATCAACAATTGATGACATTTTATCGGCACCAACTACAATAACTTTTTTATATTCACCTGATTGAACATATTTTCTACCGGTCTCCAGCGCAAATAAAAACCCGGAACAAGCGGCGTTCAAATCAAAAGCAAAAGCATTAACACAGCCCGTATTATGAGCAATGATATTGCTAGTCGCGGGAAATAGCATATCTGGAGTTACTGTAGCGCAAATAATCAGGTCAACTTCTTTGGCTTTAGTATTTGTTTTTTCTAAAAGACCAAGAACAGCTTCGGTTCCTAAAACAGAGGTTCCTTTCCCTTCGCCTTTTAAAATGTGTCTTTCTTTAATTCCGGTGCGAGATTGAATCCATTCATCATTGGTATCCACCATTGTAGACAGCTCGGCATTTGTTAATATGTAGTCTGGAACATAAGCGTGGATTCCAGTAAGAGCAGCATTAATTTTTGACATAATATTCCTTTAGGATTTAAGCCGGCGAATTTGCGGCTTTTTTATCAGCCGACAAAATTTTTAACTAAATTTTAGAAGTTTTCATCGAAAAGTTCGAAAAAAAACATTAAAAAGTCGAAAAAAAGTCAGAAGATAAGTAAAAAATTATTGACTTGATTTAATTTTCTTATTAAAACAAGATCTACAAAGAGGTTCGTAAATATCTGTTTCTCCAAGAACTACTAAATCTTCTCCTTGGATAGTTCTATGCGAATATTGAGCAAGATTTCCACATTGCATACATATAGCGTGTACTTTAGTAACATATTCAGCGGTAGCTAAAAGATGAGGAATAGGACCAAATGGCACACCTTTAAAATCCATATCCAAACCGGCAACAATTACGCGTATTCCTCTGTTTGCTAATTGATTACACACGGATATTAAATGATTGTCAAAAAATTGCGCTTCATCAATTCCTACAACCGATACTTCGTTAACTAGTAATAATATTTGTTCTGCACTTTCAACAGGAGTACTTCGAATACTGTTTGCATTATGTGAAACAACATCTTCATCATCATAACGAGTATCAATGGCAGGTTTAAAAATTTCAACTTTTTGTTTTGCAATTTTTGCACGGTTTAACCTGCGAATTAATTCTTCGGTTTTACCGGAGAACATTGAGCCGCAAATTACTTCTACCCAGCCTCTTCGAGGTTTATGATTATCGGTTATTTCTAAAAACATTTATTAACAAATGAACTTTAACAAAAATAAAAGAGGCAATAAAACAGACCTTTTTTTCTTTCTATATTTAAACGTTTATTTAATTATTGTATTCGAGCAAAATTAATTAAGTTCGGAGAGAATCCCAACAAAAGCGAGACAAATAAAAAATAAAAATATTAATTAGGCTAAACATGAAACAGAAAGCTGCTTTCGAAGAGATGGAACTTGTTTTAAATGAGCTAAACGAACAATTTAGTTCTATAAAGAATAATGAGACAAGGATACCTCAAATAGAAATAGATATTATGATGGCAAATATGCGAAAACTTTATGAAAGCATTGGTCATTTAAAAATGCC
>CAZTST010000098.1:0-6566 GCA_964616585.1 uncultured Draconibacterium sp. | reverse complement strand
AGGAGCTGCAATATAATGAAGAACCTCTAAATATTGTTTCAGAAGTGGAAGAAACAATTAAAAGGGAAACAAAAGAAGAACCAATTACAAAAACTGAACAAACATCAAATGAAGAAACAGCATTATTTGATGAGGATTTAGCATACGAAAAAGTTACAAACGATTTTCTTGAAGAGATTGAAATATTAGAAGAAAAAGCGAAAAGCAAATTGGAAGAGATTAAAGTAAAACCAACTCATAATCAAACAGAAGCGCCAAAAACAAAGAGCTCTAAACCTAGTTTATTGCTTCAATTTGAAGACGAAATTTTTTCTGTAAATGAATCCATAGCACAAAAAGGCGAAGATAAAAGTGTAGTAAAAAAACTCAGCAATACACGAATTGAAAATTTAAAATCGGCTATTGGGATAAATGATAAATTCTATTTCATAAACGAACTTTTTAAAGGGAATTCGCAAGCTTATGAGGATGTGATTTATACTTTGAATAATTTTAAGCGTTTTGATGATGCAATTCAATACTTTAGCACATTAAAGTTCCGCTATGATTGGAATACCGAAGCCGAGGCGTATAAAAAACTGATTCACTTTCTTGAACGCAAATTTTTAGAAATGCATGCTTGAAAAATTATTTCTGAGTAAATTTTCAAAAATAAAATTTCTATGGCAAGCTAAAAATGCTCACGGATTGCATTCGCCTTTTGTTTTTGATTTTTATAGTTCGATTAAAAAAAAATCTAAAAGGGTTAAATTGCCTATTGAAAAATCAAAAATTTTCAATAAAAAAGAAAGTCGAATTCTTTTAGCAATGATTCAGCATATAAAACCGGTCAATGCACTTGTTCTCTCCAATGAAGAGCAAATCGAAAGCAACTGGTTTATAAAATGTTTACACGAAAGCAATGTTTTTTTTGCACAAAGCATTAGTATTTTACCAAAAACACCTTCGAGATTTGACCTTATAATTCTTTCTAATCCACTTATAATCAATAGTAAAGAACAGTATGGCAAATTATTCTCTATAATTTCTAACCAAAGCGTTGTAATCATTCCACATATTCATGCGTCCAAAGATTCGATAAAACAATGGGAATTCTTGATTAAAGAAAAATCTGTTAGCGTGAGCATGGATTTATTTTTTATTGGATTGCTTTTTTTTAGGAAAGAATCGACTAAACAGGATTTTAAATTGCGATTTTAATTTTGCGCCTACATTTAAAGAATTATGCTTATTTTTGAAACTCTTACAAAACCATAATTATGCAAGAAAAAGTTATATCTATTAAAGATATTGCGAAACATTATCAGGTTGGAACGCAATTAGTTAAAGCCATTCGCAGCATTAGTATCAATATTTATAAAAATGAATACGTAGCTCTGATGGGTCCTTCAGGCTCAGGAAAATCAACTTTAATGAATATTTTAGGCTGTTTGGATACACCAACACGTGGAGAATATTTTTTGGCAGGACAAGATGTTAGCAAAATGATGGACAACGAATTGGCCGAAATCCGTAACCGCGAGATTGGGTTCGTTTTCCAAACATTTAATTTGCTTCCTCGTTCAACTGCCCTTGAGAATGTAATGCTCCCATTGATTTATGCAGGATATTCGAAAAAAGAACGCATCGAAAAGGCTACAAATACCTTAGGCGATGTGCAATTATCAGATCGCATGGATCATCGTCCTAATGAACTTTCCGGTGGTCAGCGTCAGCGTGTTGCTGTTGCTCGTGCTCTTGTTAATAATCCTTCAATTATCCTTGCCGATGAGCCAACCGGTAATCTCGACTCCAAAACCTCTGTCGAAATTATGGGACTATTCGAAGAAATTCATGCTGCAGGAAATACAGTTATCATAGTTACTCACGAAGAGAGTATCGCTAAGCATTGCCACCGAATTATTCGTTTAATTGATGGCGAAGTCGCTAGTGACAAGCTAAACGAAAATATCATAAGAGTTAGTAACTGGGAAGATTTTTAAACTTATAACAATTTTCATAAAATGCTTTGATTCTGATTTTGTAGATTTGCCTGCTAAATTTGAATCCAATGCTGATTTTCTACATTCTATTAGTTGTACTTACTATTTCCTTATTGCTTTTTTCCGTGATTGTTAAAGGATTTAAAAATCCTGTAAATCCTCATGATAATATTCCCGACGATCTTGGTCTTAAGGTACTTGAAGTAAAATTCCCTTCTGTAAAAAAACAAGATATATATGCCTGGAAAATAGTAGCTAACCAAGATTTCCCCACTTTAATTTTGGTTCACGGATGGGGAAGAAATGTAGAGCGTATGACACCCTATTTACGAAAACTCTGCTGTCGTGGATTTAATATGTTAGCCTTTGATGCCCGAGGGCATGGAAATAGTCATGATGATGGCGCAATGACAATTGTTAAATTTGCAGAAGATATTGCATCGGCTATTGAATATGTTTTGAGTGATGAAAATCAAATAAACAAAGAAATTTCGCTTATTGGCGTATCCATTGGTGGAGCATCTTCAATTTTAGCCGCCAGCCGTGATGAACGCATCAAGAAAGTTGTTACTGTTGGAGCATTTGCGCATCCAGAAGAGGTTATGCGAAAACAATTAAAAGATAGACATGTTCCATATTATCCATTTACCTGGATTTTTTTCAAATTTGTTAAATGGCGTACAGGCATAAATTTCGATGATATAGCTCCAATAAATAATATTTCTAAAGCTAAAGCCGATTTTTTATTGATTCACGGAAAAGAAGATAAAGTTGTACCTTTGGAACAAGGACAAAAATTAAAAGCTGCCCAACCAAAAGTGGAATTATGGGAAATTCCTATGCGAGGCCATT
The DNA here is from genome assembly GCA_964616585.1 of uncultured Draconibacterium sp. Taxonomy (GTDB): domain Bacteria; phylum Bacteroidota; class Bacteroidia; order Bacteroidales; family UBA12170; genus UBA12170. The sequence goes on along the minus strand of CAZTST010000098.1, from coordinate 3,732 downwards.
CAAATTGTCATTTGGAAAAGGGCTTTTGGGATAAAGTTAGTGACTTCTTGTTAGATAAATAGATTGGTAAACAAGTATTTTTCACCGTCAATTATAAATCATTGGATTAAATTGATTATTCTGATTTTCCGGCAATAACCATTACAATCTCGCCCTTAACTCCTTGCTTTTCAAAATGTAGATATAATTCTGTTAAAGTTCCACGAACGGTTTCTTCAAACATTTTACTTATTTCTCTCGAAACACTCGCTTGTCGGCCTTCTCCAAAAAATTCAGAAAATTGTTTCAGACTTTTCACTAATCGGTGTGGCGATTCGTAATAAACTGTGGTAAAAGGATAATCGGCCAAAGCTAATAATCGAGTTTGCCTACCTTTTTTATGTGGCAGAAAACCTTCAAAATGAAAGCGATCGTTAGGTAGTCCTGAATTAACCAGCGCCGGCACAAAAGCTGTTGGACCGGGCAAACAATCTACTTCAATATTATTTTTTATACATTCGCGCACAAGTAAAAAACCCGGATCTGAAATGGCTGGTGTTCCCGCATCGCTTATCAATGCCATACTTTCTCCACCTAAAATGCGGTCGATAATCTGATTTAGACTTTTGTGCTCATTATGAATATGATAGGAAGATAATTTGTTGGAAATTCCCAAATGCTTAAGCAATTTTCCGCTTGTTCGTGTGTCTTCGGCCAAAATCAAATCCACTTCTTTCAAAATCCTTATTGCCCTAAGAGTAATATCTTCAAGATTTCCAATAGGTGTTGGGACTAAATAAAGTTTCGACATTCGATTTGAGTTTCAACAAAGGTAATTTCTTTTTAAATTATAAATGATATTATGACGGATTTATGTATATTTGAGTGATTAAACCAGTTGAATTTGAAAATAATTTTGTTCTATCTCACTTAAATCACAATAATATTAATTGATTTGGAACGTTTTCTGATTTAGCATTTCGTTAAACCCACGAAAGAAAGACTCACATGAAAAATTTTAAAGGCAATATTATTTCCAAACTTCCGGGTGTTGAAACATCTATTTTTGCAGTAATGTCAGGATTGGCAATTCAATATAAAGCAATAAATCTATCGCAAGGATTTCCGGATTTCCCTGTTTCAAAACAATTAATTGCTACAATTAATAAAAAAATGAAGGAAGGTTTCAATCAATATGCTCCAATGCCGGGAATTCCTGCTTTGCGAGAACAAATTGTGATGAAAGTGGCCAAAACTTATAACATTGATTATAATCCGGAAAACGAAGTTACAGTTACCGCCGGAGCCACACAAGCATTATTTACTGCAATTGCAGCTATTATTCGCGAAGAAGATGAGGTAATTGTTTTTGAGCCTGCTTACGATTCTTATGGCCCTGCTGTAAGATTAAACGGCGGTGTTGTAAAATATGTCCAACTAAAATTGCCGGATTATCATATCGATTGGCAAGAAGTAGCGAGCAAGATTACGCATCGTACAAAAATGATTATTATCAATACTCCTCACAATCCTTGTGGCAGCATTTTAAGCGAACAGGATATGGTTGATTTGCAACGCATTACAATGAATACAGACATTATAGTTTTAAGCGATGAGGTGTATGAACATATTATTTTCGATGGACAAAAACATCAAAGTGTTTGTGCTTATCCAGAACTTGCAGAACGAAGCATAGTTGTAGGTAGTTTTGGGAAAACTTTTCATGCCACAGGATGGAAAATAGGTTTTGTGTTAGCTCCTGAAAACATAATGAAAGAATTTCGTAAAACACATCAATTTAATGTTTTTGCTGTTAATACACCAATTCAACACGCTCTTGCCGAGTACATGGTAGATCCTGAAAATTATTTGCACTTGGGTGAATTTTATCAGCAAAAACGTGATTTTTTTGCAGAAAGGTTAAAAGATTCTCGATTTAAAATAGTTCCATCTCACGGCACTTATTTCCAATTACTAGATTATTCGGCCATTTCTGAAGAGAAAGAAATGGATTTTGCACAGCGTTTAATTACAGATTTTGGCGTTGCCGGCATTCCCGTATCGGCCTTTTATATGAAAAAAGATGACAATAAAATATTACGTTTCTGTTTTGCTAAAAGCGAAGAAACATTAGAAAAAGCAGCTAAAATATTATGCAAGATTTAAATATTAGTATTATCCAATCCGATTTGGTGTGGAAAGATGTCGCCGCCAATTTAGCAAGTTTCGATTATGATATTAATCAAATCCAGGAAGATATTGATTTGATTGTTTTGCCCGAAATGTTTAATACAGGATTTGTTGTTGATCCTGACGATGTTGCGGAAGAAATGGAAGGCATTAGTATGCAATGGATGAGAAAACAATCATTGAAAAAGCATGCCGTAATATGCGGAAGTTTAATTATTCGTGAAAACGGAAAATATTATAATCGTCTTTTTTGGATGAAGCCTGATGGTAGTTTTCAGCATTATGATAAGCGACATTTATTTAGCCTTGGAGGCGAACATGAAAAATTTACCGGAGGAACTGAAAGCCTGATAGTTGAATTAAATGGATGGAAAATAAAACCTTTAGTATGTTATGATTTGCGTTTTCCTGTTTGGTCAAAAAACAATTATTCCAATGGTAATTACGATTACGATTTATTGATTTATATTGCCAATTGGCCTGCTTCCAGACGTGATCCATGGATGAGTTTATTGAAAGCTCGTGCAATTGAAAATCAGGCATATGTGATTGGTGTTAACCGTATTGGTGAAGATGGAAACGGACTGGCACATTCAGGCGATTCGAATATTTATGATGCTAAAGGACAAAAAATTATTCAGCATCAATCTAATACTGAGTTTACTGAAACTATTTTGCTTTCAAAAAAGATTTTATACGATTTTCGTGAAAAATTTACTGTAGGTTTAGATTGGGATAGCTTTTCGATAAAAAAATAGAATCAACCTTCAAACATTTTCTTTTTATCTTTGTGGCCAATATTTAACTTAATTATGGCTATTCAAAAACCGTCTATTCCCAAAGGAACTCGCGATTTTTCTCCTGCAGAAATGCTGAAGCGAAACTATATTTTCGATACTATCAAGAAACATTTTATCCGTTTTGGATATCAGCCTATTGAAACTCCGGCTATGGAAAATCTTTCTACTCTGATGGGAAAATATGGCGAAGAAGGCGATAAACTCTTGTTTAAAATACTAAATTCCGGCGATTTTTTAACTAAAGCTTCTGATGAAGATTTAAATGAAAAAAACAGTCAAAAACTCACAACAAAAATCAGTGAAAAAGGTTTACGATATGATTTAACTGTTCCTTTTGCACGATTTGTAGTCCAGCATCAAAACGAAATCAACTTTCCTTTTAAACGCTATCAAATTCAACCTGTTTGGCGTGCCGACCGACCACAAAAAGGCCGTTATCGCGAATTTTTTCAATGCGATGCCGATGTAGTTGGCACTAATTCTATGCTCAACGAAGTTGAAATAGTACAATTAATTGATGCCATTTTTACAGATTTAAAAGTAAAAGTGGTTATTAAACTTAATAACAGGAAAATTTTAAGCGGTATTGCTGAAATAATTGGTCACGCCGACAAGATAATTGATATTACTGTGGCAATGGATAAGCTTGATAAAATAGGCTTGGATAATGTTAACAAAGAGTTGATCGACAAAGGATTACCACATTCAGCAATAGAACAGCTTCAACCAATTATTTTATTAAAGGGAAACAATGCTGAAAAAT
>CAZTST010000097.1:0-13261 GCA_964616585.1 uncultured Draconibacterium sp. | reverse complement strand
AGGTAGAGTCTTATTCAAAAGAAGATATCTTGAATTATTTTCAAAAAATAATTCCCCTACTCTATCTAAAAGGCTCACTTTTGCCTATTATTGAAGTGGCCGATGATTCTTATGTAGAAAGATATGTTACAGCCGAAACTTGGGAAATTGTTTTTAACGAAGTAAGAAACAAATTAAAACCACTTGACGATTATTGGGTTTTAGAATACCTCGACGATACGGAGCCGGTAAAAGCAAATATAGCCGATAATCTTACTGATGTTTATCAGGATCTTAAAGATTTTGTTATCCTCTTTTCAAAAAACACCCAAACTGCTCGCGAGAATGCTGTTTTCGAATGTAAAACACATTTCGAAACACATTGGGGCATCCGATTACTTAATGCATTAAGAGCTATTCATCTGCTAAAATATACTGAGCAAAGGTAAAATCCAAAAATAACAGATTTATTCTATCCCAATAAGTGGGTATTTTGCTTTCAATCTTCTTTCCATCAAGCTTTTTGCCATATTTTTGCGATAATTAAATTTATTTGATGAAATCACTTTTTGACCTCACACAAGGCGAAACTGGAATTATAGTAAAAGTTAAAGGTCGTGGTGCGTTTCGTAAACGCATAATCGAAATGGGCTTTGTTGTTGGCAAAAAGGTTAGCGTTGTAAAAAAAGCTCCACTTCAAGATCCGATTGAATACAAAATCATGGGTTACGATATTTCTTTGCGAGCGCAGGAATCAAAAATGATTGATGTCATATACGAAAACGAACCTGGGCGAGTCAAAGTAAATGGCTATCAAGGTACTTTTGATGAAGGCGAATACAAACCCGGGCGAATCAGAAAAGATAAAATTATAAATGTTGCTCTTGTTGGAAATCCAAACAGTGGAAAAACCAGCCTATTCAATTTCGCTTCAGGCTCAAAAGAGCATGTAGGAAATTATACTGGCGTTACCGTTTCGGCCAAAGATGCCCGTTTTTATCAGAATGGCTATCAATTTAATTTAATCGATCTTCCCGGCACTTATTCAATAACTCATTATACACCGGAAGAACTTTATGTGCGCAATTATGTTTTTGAGCAAGTTCCCGATGTAGTTATAAATGTAATTGATAGTTCAAACCTTGAGCGAAACCTATTCCTGACCACACAGCTAATCGATATGGACATTAAGGTTGTGATTGCTCTAAATATGTGGGACGAACTCACAAAACGCGGCGATCACTTCGACTATTCAATGCTTGGAAACATGATAGGAATTCCTATGGTTCCTACTATTGGAAATCGCGGCCAAGGACTAAAAGAATTATTTGATACTATTATTGATGTTTTTGAAGACCGCAATAAAATTGTAAGACATATTCATATCAATTATGGTACGTACATCGAAGATGCTATAAATCTGATTCAGAACGAAATAAAGCAAAAAGAAAATTATAATCTAACCGATTTAATTTCATCACGTTTTTTAGCCATTAAATTGCTCGAAAACGATAGTAAGACCAAAGAACGTATTGCTGATTGCTCCAATGTTGAAAAAATAAAACATACGACAAAAAAAGCTCAACAAACGCTAAGAAAAAACTTTAACGAAGACCCTGAAACACTTATTGCTGATGCCAAATATGCTTTTATTGCAGGAGCACTAAAAGAAACATTAAAACCCGGGCCTTCCAGAAAATGGGAAAATGTGCATATTATTGATGCTTTTCTTACAAACAAAATTTTTGCATTTCCGCTCTTTCTAGGTTTTATGTGGTTGATGTTTTACACAACTTTTCGCCTTGGCGAATATCCTATGAATTGGATCGATTCAGGCGTTACACTTTTGAGCGAGCTTACAGGAAAATACATGCCTGATGGAATGCTAAAAGATTTGCTGATTAATGGAATTATTGGAGGTGTTGGTGGTGTGATAGTTTTTTTGCCTAACATTTTAATCCTTTTCTTTTTTATTAGTTTGATGGAAGATACTGGGTATATGGCACGTGTAGCTTTTATAATGGATAAATTAATGCATAAAATCGGACTTCATGGCCGATCTTTTATTCCATTGCTAATGGGATTTGGTTGTAATGTACCGGCAATTATGTCAACCAGAACAATTGAAAATAGAAACGACCGATTGCTCACCATGCTCATAAATCCATTTATGTCGTGTTCGGCACGATTGCCTGTTTATATTCTGATTATTGGTGCTTTTTTCCCAACTATGGCCGGCACCGTTCTATTTAGCATTTATGCTTTTGGTATTTTGGTTGCAATTCTGGTTGCAATTTTGTTTAAAAAAACCATTTTTAAATCAGTAGAGTCTCCTTTTGTAATGGAACTACCACCTTATCGTATTCCAACCCTACGAAATACTATAAAACATATGTGGTTTAAAGGAAAACAATATTTGCAAAAAATGGGTGGAATTATTTTAATTGGCTCCATAATTATTTGGGCTGCAGGTTATTTCCCTCGCAACATTTCATTTAGTAAAAACTATGATGAACAAATTAAAAATGCACAAGAACAATATGATAATGCTATAATTTTAACTCCCAGCTTAAATAAAACTGAGCAACAAAATTTGGAATTTGAATTCCAATCAAAAACACACGCTTTGGAAATAGCCAAAGAAAGCGAGCGACAAGAAGGTAGTTATATCGGAAAGTTTGGGAAATTTATAGAACCTGCCATTGCTCCATTAGGCTTTGATTGGAAAATGGGAGTTGCATTGGTTGCTGGAGCAGCAGCTAAAGAAATTGTTGTAAGTACAATTGGTGTGCTTTATCAAGCTGATTCTGAAGCAGATTCAGAAGTATTGACAATGCGCTTACGAAATGCAAAATACGAAGACGGAATAAAAAAGGGAAAGCCAATTTTTACACCTTTGGTGGCTCTTTCTTTTTTAATATTTGTATTGATTTATTTTCCGTGCATAGCTGTTGTGGCGGCTGTAAAAAGAGAATCCGGTAGCTGGAAATGGGCAGGATTTTTAGTGATCTATTCCACTGCGCTGGCTTGGGGATTATCATTTCTCGTTTTTCAAATTGGTAGTTTAATAGTATAGTTATGTTACAAGAGATTATTGTTTATCTGATTCTTATTTATACAGCAGCTTACTTGCTTTTAAAGAGTATTGAATTTTTTAAACCTGCAAAAGAAATTAATAAACATTCCGGCTGCATAAGTGGCTCATGTTCTGGTTGTTCGCTAAAAATTGATTTCGACTCAATAAAACTCGATGACCATAAAAACAACTAAAAAATCAAATTCTCCCGAATTAAAAAATAGTGTTAAAGCTTTTTTCTACATTTTTTTTAAAATGAAGTATTGACTATAATATTTTTCTATATCTTTACGTTTATAAAATTAAAACTATGATTGACAAAGCTATATTTGCTTCAAATTACGAAATTTTCGACAAAGAAATTGTACAAGAAATTATCACCATATACATTACTGAATACCCTGAGCGAATGGCAAAGCTTGAGTCAGTGATTAAGCAAGGCGATTTTGATCAGATTTACAAAAATGCACACAGTTTAAAAGGTGTTACAGCTAATTTCTTCGATAAAGAATCGGAAGATATAGCTAGAACAATTGAAGATAAAGGTAGAGCAAGTGATGGTTCCGGGCTTGAAGATCTTTTTGTTCGATTAAAAATTTCTACTGATAAATTGATAATCGATTTAAAAGAGCTTAAAAAAGAATATTCCTAATCATAAAGCAGCCAAAGAGCTGCTATTTTAATAGCAATATCAGAAACTCAGCTGTTACATCCTAAAATTAAAAAGACCAATACTAATATCGGCCTTAATAAAACTTACTTGCAAATTTTTACCAATTGTTATTATACAGTCATTGCTGCCTTTATTTTTTCTTCAAGCTCTTCAGCCAACTCAGGATTATCGACTAATAATGCTTTTACAGCATCTCTTCCTTGTCCAAGTTTAGTGTCGCCATAGCTAAACCAACTACCGGCTTTTTTAATAATTTCGTATTCAACGCCAAGGTCAACAATCTCGCCAGTTTTAGAAATACCTTCGCCAAACATAATTTCAAATTCAGTTTGACGGAAAGGTGGTGCTACTTTATTTTTAACCACTTTTACTCTAACACGAGTACCGACAACATTATCCTTATCCTTAACAACGGCAATTTTTCGAATATCCAAACGCACACTTGCATAAAACTTCAGAGCGTTACCACCAGTTGTTGTTTCAGGATTTCCAAACATTACTCCTATTTTCTCTCGCAACTGGTTGATAAATATACAAGTAGCACCAGTTTTGCTGATTGTTCCAGTTAATTTACGCAAAGCCTGCGACATTAAACGAGCTTGCAAACCCATTTTAGAATCACCCATTTCGCCTTCAATCTCAGCACGAGGAGTTAAGGCTGCTACGGAGTCGATAACAATAATATCAATAGCTCCAGAGCGAATTAAATTATCTGTAATTTCTAAAGCTTGCTCACCATTATCAGGCTGCGAGATTAGGAGATTTTCGATATCAACTCCTAATTTTTCAGCATAAAATCGGTCGAAGGCATGCTCAGCATCAATAAAAGCAGCAATTCCACCAGCTTTTTGCGCTTCAGCTATAGCATGAATTGCCAAGGTAGTTTTACCTGATGATTCCGGCCCATAAATCTCAACCACGCGACCACGTGGAAGTCCGCCAATTCCTAAAGCAGTATCTAAACCCAATGAACCTGTTGATATTGCAGCAATTGACACTACTGCTGAATCGCCCATTTTCATAACAGCACCTTTTCCGTACGATTTTTCAATCTTATCTAAAGTTAGCTGAAGAGCTTTTAACTTTTCGGCTTTTATATCTTGATTATTTTCTGATTTTGCCATATTTATTGATTTTTAGATTTTAATGCATCCAAAAGCTGCTCAGTGGCAGCTTTGGTTTTTACTTTTTCTATAATTAATTCGATTTTTCCTTTTTCATCAATTAGAAATGTTTTACGGTAAATGCCTTCGTATTCTCTTCCGTATAATTTCTTAGGTCCCCAACATCCAAAGGCTTTAATAATTTCAAGCTGCTCATCTGCAATTAAATGAAATGGAAGAGCGTTTTTTTCAGCAAAACTCTTTTGCCTTTTTACACTATCAGCACTCACACCTACAACTGCAAACCCTTTTGCCAATAGGCTTTGATAATTATCTCTAAAATCACAAGATTCAGCAGTGCAACCGGGAGTACTAGCTTTAGGATAAAAATATAAGACTAATTTTTTATCTTTAAAATCGCTTAACTTAACTTCTTCGCTATCTTGGTCAATACCTTTAAAATCAGGAGCCTGACTGCCAACTTTAAGCATATTCATATCAAAATTGGGGTAAATAATTTTTAATTTTAAACAAAAATACAGAAAATTGTTTTCGTTTCTTATTAGAAAAAAAAATAGTATTAACAATTCAACATATTGCTCTTAACATAAAGATAAAATTTAAAGAGTGATTTGATGGCAATTTAATATGTCGTTTTTTTTAGAGTGTGAAATAATAATTTGTTATGATTATTTAATGACCTAATAAAATATGCTTGACCTCAGCAGCCGATAGTTGTATTTTTGAACAATAAAACTCTTATATCTTTAAAATATAAAATCATGAAAATTTTTGCCCTTATCCTCACTTCAATTTTTCTGAGCTTACAAGTTAATGCTCAGGATTACAAAACAAAAGAAATTATATGTCCTTCATTATTAGAATTTAAACTGCCTGAATCTTTTTCCGAAACAGGTTTTTTACAAAAATATGGCGGACTGGCAGTACTTAAACTACAGGAAGCAAATATCAGAACTAATCGTTTAGTATGTACCTATGAAGACAAATTTTCAAGCTCAGGATTTGATGGATTTGGGTTTGTGTTTTCAGGTGATAAAAAAAATGTTCCTTACGATATAATTTTGACCGTGGATGATACATACTTGCAAGATTGGGGGTTTTCAAGAAAGACGGTTAAATGCAAAAACTATTATCGCGATTATGTTGTTTATACACTCGAACGAGAACCAGGCGAAGCAATGTATTCCTGGCATGGCGCATTCTATAACCTGAAATACGAAGGAAAAGCCATCGAAATAGCCTATAAATTTGATGGTTATGCTATCCCAAATCAAAATGGCAATGGAGCTATCATTTCAAAAACAAAGCAAAACCTTTATACTCCTGCCGTAAATCAGAATATTGATTTAAATCAAAATAAAAAGCTCAGACGAAAAATTAAGAAATAAAGATTAGAATTGATGAATATAGAAGAAATTCGAACCTTTTGTATAAGCAAAGGAGGAGTTAGAATCATAAAATTTCCAACTCCTGTTTTTTTCGATTGAACTTTTTAAATCAGCGTTGGAAAGTCAAACACTATGGCAAACTTTAGTTTCAACTGTGTATAGTTCTCCATGCAAATATGTATAACTTTTGACTACGGATTACAGTTTTAGTTTCAATCCGCCGTTTACTACAAACCCGTCAACCGGTGCATAAATGTCCCTGAAAGTCGGGTTAGTAATTGAACCTGTGTAAATAGCATCAAACTTTGTCTGCCTAGTGTTTCCGAAATTTTCAAAGTTTACAAAAACGGAAAAATTTTCCCATATTTTTTCAACCATAAGACCGAACAGCCAATATTCTTTGCCTGTTGCTCCGTCGTTTAATTTTTGAGGACTGAAATAGTATGCTTCTAAACCAATTTTTAATTTCTCTTCAATTTCATACATCAAAACATTATTCAGTCGGTGTTGTGCTACCAACGGAAAAGTTGTAGTGCTTCCATTGTAATGTTGCTTTACATCTGCTAATGTGTATCCAATGAAAAGCTTTAAGTCTCCATAGGTAAGTTTTATATTTGTTTCTATTCCTTTGGTATCAATAAAGCCATCCGGTTGCTGAAACTCATACAAACTTGTAGAAACAGGAACAAGAATCAACGGGTTTTTGACTTGTGTATAAAACAGCAAAGTATTAACACTGAAAAACATTTTATCCGAAAGCAGTGTTTTATAATTGATATCAAAATTTACACCAATAGATTGCTCTGCTTTTGTTTTTGAAACATCAATTGGCAATACATTTCTAAATTGTATGCGTTCTGCATCTTCTGTAAAAACAGTCGGGGTCTTGTATCCCAGACCTCCGCCAAATCGCATTGATAGTTTTGGATTAACTTTTAAAAGTGCGGAAATTCTAGGTAATGCAAAAAAGCCGTATTCGTTTTGATAGTCACCACGCAAACCTGTTTCGAGTATAAATTTATCGGTTGCGTTCCAAATGTTTTGAACAAATGCGCCAAATGTAATATGATCGTAGTCAACTACTTCTAATACGTCAGATTTATTTTGATTGAATTTGTCTGTCCAAAGATTTAAACCGCTTATCCATTCTGATTTTTCACCTTTATGATTATATGTTGCCTCACTGAAAGAAGATAATTGTACTCCCGAAAATTTGTAGCCTGGAATTTCAATCGTTCTATCATAATAACTCAGGCTGTTTTTAAACGTCAGTTTTGATCTGTCGTTTATTTTATGGTCAAGACCCAATTGTGTGCTGGAACGAATTGTTTTATTATTTTCAAAATAGCTGTGTATGTTGTCGCCATTATTCTCAATATATTTTATGTCGCCACCTATGCGCTCTTCAATGGTGCTGTTAATGCCAATATTAAGTGTTGTTTTATCGTTAAAGTAAACAAATAATTTTGGATTAACAGTATATCTTGTATATTTCGGAATTGCTGTAAATCCAATTCCTGCAGGATCATAAGGTGTTCCCAAATTATAGGAAGCAAAAACGGTGGCACCAACTTTATCGAATTTCTGTGAATAAAATCCACTTACATCTAAACTTAACGCAGATGTCCCGTTAAGCATAAAACTTAATTCTCTTTTTTCTTTCGGTATTTTTGAAACAAGATTTATTAATCCTGCAATAGCACCACCACCATATAGAGTTGATGAAGCACCTTTAATAACTTCTACTTGTTTTAAGTCAAGAGGGACAATTTGCAATAAACTTAAACCTCCGGAAAAGCCTGAATATAAGGGGAATCCGTCTTTTAATATTTGAGTGTATTTTCCGTCAAGGCCCTGAATTCGAATTGACGAATTGTAACTTGTCGCTGATGTCTGTTGCGTTTGTATGCCAGTGCTTTCGTTTAACATCATGCGAATATCGCCGGGTTTCATATTTCCTTTTTCTTCCAGTTCTTCCCCAGATATGGCCTCAATCCTTGTCGGAATATTGTCGATGGTTCTGCTCGAACGGGTGGAAGAAATTACCACCTCTTCCAATTCTTCGCCTTCGCCGGTAGAAAGCAGGATTTCTAATGGTTCAGTCTGCGTTAAAGGGAAAATAAAAGCATAGGTTTTCTCTTGATATCCGATATACCGAATGATGATGATTTGTTTTCCGTCAGGAATATTTTTGATTTCAATAAAACCGTTTTGGTCAGCACTTGCACCATTGGTTGTGCCTTGTATAATTGCTGTTGCACCGATAAGCTTTTCTTTACTTTCTCTGTCTTTGATAATGGCTTTGAATGTGTTTTGCCCGAAAGCCACGGACGTATATATAACTGCCAATAGAGGCAAGATAAAAAATTTCATTTGTTTAATGATTTAAGTTAATGATGTAAATAATAGTATTGATGTGGCGAAGCCACTTATTTTATCATTAACTTATTTTGGGAGGTTGCCAGATTTTAGCAAAAAAGTCAGTTGCAAATTGAGATTTATAAACAGGAACTAATTTGTCTTCTACAAAAGCAACTCCCTGAAAATCAACCCATGACCATGTAAAAACAAAACCCGTACAAGTTCCGCAGCTAAAAAAAGGTGAACAGGTATTGCAGTCGCTGTCTTTATGGTGTTGTGAATGATTGTCAGCGTGTTCTGTTTTTATTTCATCATTACAGATGTCGTCCGAACAGCAAAGCTCTGCCGAAAGCAACAAAACATATAACGATAGTATGAAACAAAGTATTTTCATCGGGGCAAATATAGTAAATGTCGTTCTCTTGAAGTGAAAAATATATTAAAACACTAGAACCTTGTCACTGTCAACGACCCAGTTGGTGAGTTCTGCCATCGTACTGATTTCTGTTTCTTCAATCATCTGTGCAGTTTTTAATCCTCTTGCATCAGCACATGATCCGCATATTTTTACTTTAGCTCCTTTTGCAATTGAGTATCTCAACATCCGCTCGATATTGTAGTAACCGTTTGGGGTTTTCTGGTTTGCAACTGCACAAGATGCGGCATCTGCCATTAGAAATATTCGAACTTCAACCTGTTCGTGTTCTTTACCTAATTGATTAGCCAAGCGAAATGCGTTGTATGCTTTTTCTGTTCCGTAAGGGGCATCGTTAATTAAAATAAGTATTTTTTGCATTTTGATTTATTTTAAAGTGATAATTATTTAAAAATCTAATTTTCAGAAAGTGAATCCATCATTGATTTTAAGGTATTAAAAAGAGTATTTGCTTCCTTAAATAGCTCTTTATTCTCTTTGATAGCATTAAGCATGATCTCCATATTCATGGTTGAAATAACTGTTTTACCCTCATTCTCATAGATAGCCAGTTTGCAAGGCATAAATATTGAAAAATGTGGATAATCCGTCAACATTTTCGCTGCGGTTTTTGCTTGGCAAATTTCGAAGATATACACTTTACGTTTTATTGGAAAACCTTTACTTTCAACTATTTCGTGATAATTGTATGTTTGAAGTAAAGCGAATTTGAAATCTTCACATGCTGTAGGAACCTGTTGTGAAATATTTTCAATTGATTGATTACTTATTATTTTCAAAGTAAACATATCAATCATTTTTTCCGGTGGCATAAATACCTGCATAATTTTTTGTAACATTTTACTAAGTACATGACAATTTTTCGAAAAACACCGTTATTTAATTAGTAATCAGATAATTATGTTAATAACTTTCTTAATAACTATTCAATAAAAATGTAAATATAACCCTGATATTCAATATCTTGGATGATAATAACAACAAAATCGTCAAGATATGAATACCAGAGTAGAAAGTAAATTTAGTATATTATTTGATTCGCTAAACATGATTTTTGGAGCTGACTTAAATAAATCTCGGATTAAGTTCATAGGCTTATTTATTATAGCTTTAAGCAAAGTTCAAACTGTTAATTTCGAGAAGTGTCATTTGCCTTTGACATAATTTACGATTCGGCGTCATCTGCCTTTGACATAATTTACGATTCGGCGTCATCTGCCTTTGACATCATTTACGCTACGCAATCGTCTATTTTCGTTTACGCTGCGCATGTTATTATATAGTGGGAATTGCAGAGGCAGGTTTAATTGAACGCTTAGGCAACAAAAAAGCTAAGGGGATGAAACAGACAAAAGGAAACGGAATAAATGGCTTGCAGGGTGGGCTTTTTGCGGGTTTATGCCGTCTTTTGGCTGGCTTCAGACCCGAGCTTAAATTGCCTAAGTGGGCAATTAAATACGGGTGGAGTAGAAAGTGAGGATTAAATAATTTGCTAATTTGTTAATGTGGTAATGATCAACTCTGGGAGCTGTACTGGTATTAATTTGCATTTGATGAAGGATTTATGGAGTATTAAAAAAATGACATTCAATGGATATTCAATGGACATTCGATTGTAATTTGCCTGCGGCGTTATTTGGATGCGTTTGTAATCTATGGACAATGCTCGATGTGGTGGTGGGAGGAAAAGACTAATATGCTTGATTAGGTGAGATGTTAAGTTGGTAAGTGGTTGAGTGGGTTTTAATCAATTTGCTGATTTGTAGGGTTGCATATTAGGCTTTTTTGAGCACCTCCACCTATTGGGATGTTTCTATTAAAACAGGTATAAAAAACGGTAGATCCTTCGGCTTCGCTCAGGATCAGTTCGGCTAGATGATTTTGAAAGCAAAATCATAGTCTCACTGATATGTAGCTGCTGTTTTTCACAGCTGCTAAGGCGATTGGGGTTATTTTGGAAAGGTTTCCATTTAAATTTTTCGGAAATTAAGGAATTGGTGGAATAAAAGTATCATAAATATTCAAATTATTTTATTGAATGGCTATTATTATCGCCGAAATATGTATATTTGCTAATAATAATCGTCGTTATGAATACAAAGAAACAAATTATCTATCCAAAACATCAGGAAGTTCTTGCTGAAATGGGCGAGCAATTTATACTTGCACGTAAGCGAAGAAGCCTGACATTGATGCAGGTTGCTGAGCGGGCGGGCATACATAGGGAAACTCTACGAAAAATAGAAAAAGGTGATGCCAGCGTTGCATTAGGTGCATACTTTAATGTGTTGAGAGTGATGAATCTGGAGAAAGATTTTCTGAAACTTGCATCTGATGATGAATTTGGTAAAAAATTACAAGATTTAAACTTATTAAACAGATAGGATGAAAGCCGTAAATATAGATATTTGGGTGTACGCTGATTGGGTTGGGCTAAAAGGACCTAAGTGTGTTGGTGTACTTTCTATGCAACAAGCTAAAGGTAAAAAAGCTTTCAGTTTTGAATATGATAAACACTGGCTTTTGCAACCTGAAAAACTTCTGCTTGACCCTGATATACAATGGTTTTCAGGCAGGCAGTACCCTTCGGGGAAAGAAAATTTCGGTGTAATAATGGATTCTATGCCTGATACTTGGGGCAGAACATTAATGAGAAGAAAAGCTTCGCATAAAGCTATACAGGAAGGCAAACCCATACCTACTTTATATGAAATAGATTACTTACTTGGCGTTTACGATGAGAGCCGGATGGGAGCTTTACGGTTTAAAACAGATCCGGGAGGCCCTTTTATGGATAATAATCCACTTTTTCCAACTCCGCCCTGGGGAAGGGTTAAGGAATTGCAACATAGTGCCAAAGAATTGGAATTGTCGGATGATATTAGCACCACTAATCAATGGCTTGATTTGCTGATAGCACCGGGTTCATCATTGGGTGGAGCAAGGCCAAAAGCTAATATTCTGGATGATAAAGGCCATCCGTGGATTGCGAAATTCCCGTCAAAAAATGACAGCTTTGATAAAGCGGCATGGGAATACCTTGCTTATAGTCTGGCAAACAAAAGTGGGATTACTACGGCCCCTTGCAAGATTGAAAAGATATCAGAACCTTACCATACTTTTTATACAAAACGATTTGACAGGATTGGAACGGATCGTATTCATTTTGCATCAGCAATGACCATGACAGGTTATGTAGAGGAAATGCTTAAAGACCGATTTGCCAGTTATCTTGATATAGCAGAATTTATACAATTTTCATGTAAGAATGTGAAAGAAAATCTCCATCAGCTATGGCGCAGAATCATATTTAATATTGCAATTTCGAACACAGATGATCACTTACGCAACCATGGTTTTATAATTCATAACAACAACTGGATTTTATCACCTGCTTTTGATTTGAACCCTTCCGTTGATAAAACCGGACTGGCACTGAATATAGACATGGATAATAATGCTTTAGATTATGATATTGCAAGAAGTGTAGGCGAATATTTTCAGCTTAATACTAAAGAAATGGAACTGATTTTTGATGAAGTAATATTAGCAGTAAAAGGTTGGAAGAAAGAGGCAAAAAAGATCGGCATAAAAAAAGGTGAAATAGAATATATGGAAACGGCGTTTAGAGTATAGACGACTATGTAATATGAGAATGGAGAATTGAGAATGGAGAATGAGTCAAAATTCCCTAGTTATTTTTTTAAATATAAGTGTGTGAATAATTAATTTACTTGGCGGTTTTTAAAGTTGATTCGATGGTTTTGGGGCTAACATGCCGCAGGAGGAAGGAAAGCGATTCAATAAATTTGTGGAAGGCAAGGGTGGCGATGGAAAGAGGTGGAACGATTGGGCGGAATGACCAGATAGCTAACGGAATAGTCTGGATTGTTCGGCTGATAGGATGAGCCACTTTTGCCGATGGTGCTGAGGTGGGTTAAAGGCGATGGAGCGAGGAGGCGATGAGGCGAAGGGGCGATGGTGTGACAAAGCGACAAAGCGATGAGCCACCGGATGATGAGCCTTGAACCGACCGCAAGCACCAATAAATTTGCAGGGAAACTATTTTGTAAAAGTATGTCAAAACGAGTCATTTGTTGGCTAAGTTAATTTTTTAATTACCTGATAGACAAGTATATAAAGGAAATGCACGGACTGATACGGACATATACGTGATCCTCGTAGAGTTAAACATTTCTGAATAGTTATATAGTAGGTTATTTT